>NZ_JAYKTX010000015.1:0-73476 GCF_036913615.1 Companilactobacillus miaonis
ACAAAAGGTATGTCCCCCCGTGAATACAGGGAACATACCTTAGTAATTTAAAAAATATAATTTTGTCTAACTTTTCTGTTGCACTTCATTAATTTCTTAATTGATGCCGGGCTTATTTTTTTTAAACTGTAATATCAGAAATCAAATCACTCTTTGCAAAAGGGTATCTAGTTTCTAGAAGTTGGAAAGGTTGACCATCATCTAAATAATTCAGTTGCCTTATAACTAGTACTGGATCAGAATCGCTTTGAGCAATTCCATTTTTTAAATCCTTCTCACTGGCCCTTTTGGCATTGATAATCCGATGAGTTCCTTCAATATGAAAATTTTGTTCTCTTAAATTTTGATAAACTGATTTTTTCAAAATTTCCTTAGTTAATTTAATAATAGTTGTCGGCATTAAAAAATGTTCGTATGAAAAAACTTCCCCAGCTAAGAATCTAATCCGCCGAACCTCATAGATTGAGACTTCAGGCTCTATTAATAAATGGTTCCTTTCAGCATCACTTGGCATTCGTACTGAAAATTGTAAAATTTTACTTTCCAACTTATTCGATAATTCACTACTAAAAGGATCATCAAAATCAGTCACACTTTGATGATGATCATTAAGCAATGAATAGTCTTTTCTGACAAATGTTCCAGCTCCACGTTTTGAATAAATCATTCCCTCAATAATCAAATCCTTTAAAGCTTTGTGAACCGTAGAACGGGTGGTATTAAATTCCTTTGCAATTTGAGTTTGATCTGGGAGAAGGTCCCCTGGCAAATAGGTTCCATCATTAATTTTTTCTTTAATGGCTTTAGCAATTTCAATATATTTATAATTCATAAGCGATCTCTCCTAATTTATACAAACAATTTTATCATGTTTTAATATATTTTTCTTTTGCTTTTAAAAGACTAGTCATTTAATTTTAAAAGATGTTTACATTGATTTATATTTATATTATACTGTAAGCACATTCAACAGAAAGGAGAAAAATAATTAGTCTAAAGTGAGTTTTTAAAATAATTGGAGAATAGAATTTTATCAGATTATATTGGGGGAAAAGACTATGAAAGGCGGATTCAATGATTTTTTAAATAAAAAGATTCTACCTTATGCCAACAAATTAGCGGCCAATCGTGCCCTGACTGCTATCAGAGATGGCGTTGGACTAGCTGTTACTCTAATTATCATCGGTTCAATTCCTTTGATCATTAGTGCCTTACCGATAGATAATTGGGCAGAAATACTTAAGGGAATATCCCTTCCCTATTTTGGTAATCTTAGTAATTTATTAAAAGGGATGACAGATATGACCTTTGGAATTATGGTAATTCCAACTGTTTTTGGTATTGCCTACTCTTACACTAAAAGTTGTATCCAAGACGAATTAAAATCAATTGGATCAGGTTTTGTTGCTTTAGGATCTTTCCTAACTATTACACCAGTAATCGTTACAAAAGAGGGTATTGCTGGTATTGATTTAACTTACTTAGGAAGTAAAGGTTTGATTGTCGCAATTGTTTTAGGTTTGATTTCGGCAAAAATATTCTCGTGGTTCATTCTACATAATGTTGAAATCAAAATGCCAGAAAGTGTTCCACCGGCAATTTCAAAAACCTTCAGTGCATTAATACCTGGTGTTGTTATTGTCTTCATGTGGATCATCATTGCTTTAATTATCGGAATGTTTGGTTTTGATAATATCCACGAAGTAATTCTTGAAGTTTTGGAAAAACCACTTTCATTCTTAGGTGGAACCTTAGCAGGAACACTGATTGCCGTTGGTTTAAATAGTTTGGTTTGGTCAATTGGTGTGCACGGAACAGTTATCAACTCAGCTATGGGTCCAATTTGGTTAATGAACTCGGACGCTAATCGTTTAGCACTTCAACAAGGTAAAGAACTACCACATATTGTCACAAATTCATTTATCGCTAATTTCACTTATATGGGTGGATCAGGTGCCACCGCATGTCTAGTATTAGCTTTATTCATTTTGATTTTTATGAAAAAAGGCAGTGCTGAAAGTAAAACTTTAACTTCAGTTGCTACTGCCCCAGCTGTTTTTAATATTAACGAACCAATCATGTTTGGTTATCCAGTTGTTTTCAATGTCGCCATCTTGATTCCTTTCATCATCGTACCAATGATTTTTGCTACAACGACCTACTTCAGTATGAAACTTGGAATCGTTGCTAAACCGACAGGAACCGTTCTTAACTGGACTATGCCACCAATCATTTCTGGTTATTTAGCCACTAATAGTATCAGTGGTTCAATTTTACAAATTTTCAATTTAATCATCGGAACATTAATTTATTTACCTTTTGTCTCTTCTATTAACAACAAGCAGTTACTTGCCGAACAATAAATGTAAACTAAAAGGATGGTAATAAAAATGGTTAAAAGACTTATCAGTGCAACTGCCAGTGAAATTTCAAAAATGTCCAAAGATGATCTTTTCACAGCGATTAAAGCTAGTGAGGGTCGTGTTGTTATGAGTGAAAATGTTGTTGTCCACGAAACTGTTGAGGGCGGAATTACTACTAGTGAAATGGTTCGTGCTTTCGGAGCAGATATGATTCTCTTAAATGGTTTTGACACCTTTAATCCAATTGTTTTAGGAACCCCTAACCAATTAACTCTTGCAACTGCTCAGCCGGATGAATCAGTTATCAAAACTTTAAAGAAGCTAGTTGGCCGCCCAATCGGTGTTAATTTAGAACCAGTTGATCCCGATATTGAAATGCTTGAAGAAAGGCGAGAAATAGCCAAAGGTCGGCAGGCTTCAATAGAATCACTAAAAAAAGCTAAAGAACTCGGTTTTGACTTTATTTGTTTAACTGCCAATCCTGGTGTTGGAACTTCTAACAAAGCCATTGCAAATGCTATTAAACTTGCTAAAGAACATTTTAAAGGCCTGATTATTGCCGGAAAGATGCACAAGGCTGGCGGTAATGAACCGATTTTTACAAAAGAAGTAATCGAAGAATACATCGCTGCTGGGACTGATATTTTACTCTTACCTGCGGTTGGCACAGTTTGGGGGATTCGTCGTGAAGAATTGAAAGAAGCGGTTGATTTAGCTCATCAACACAACGTTTTAGCTCTTAGCGCTATTGGAACATCCCAAGAATCCAGTCAACCTGATATTATCCGTAACATGGCTATTCTCAATAAAGAAATTGGTTTTGATCTTCAACACATTGGAGATTGCCAACGTAATCGTTTTGAAAATATTGCTGAATTAAAACAGGCCTTAGGTGGCTATCGACACTATCTTGCAAGCATTGCTCGTAGTGTTGAAAGATAAATTTATTTTTCCCTACACAAAAAAGCTCAGTCAGAAACTTCTGACTGGGCTTTTAGTTTTAATTTCAATTCACTGAAATACTATAATAAGCTTCAAATTGCTCTCCCGGAGCTAAATGATTGATGCCATACTTAGTCTTCAATTGATTGTCAGTGTCACTCTTATCAGCAACGCCCCACCAAGGTTCGATACACATAAAGTTACCTTCGGTTGGATATGAGGACCACATACCGAAGAATTTAGCATTTCCGGTATCCAAAATCACTTGACGATCACTCTTTGGACTAGCAATCGTTACTTGCGTTGGTTCATTCAATCGATAAACTATCGCATCATTAACAAAGGCATCATGTTTCAAATCAAAATCTTGATTATCAACCTTTTCTTCATTGTTTAAATCAATATTTCCTGTTTCACCATTGATTGGAATCAAAGTTCTAGTTTCTTTAGGGTCTACTGAAACTTTGAAATCTTCATAATTAACGCCTTTTTCAAAAGGTACGGCAAATCCAGGATGAGCTCCGATTGAGAAGTACATTTCCTGAGATTGTTCCAAGCTATCAACTAAATAAGAAATTTGTAGCGTTCCCTTAACTAACTGATAAACTACCCGTAATTTGAAATGATAAGGATACTTTTCCAAGCTCTTTTCACTAGTTGTCAAGCTCAAAACTAGTTGTGAATCAGATTGTGAATCTAAACTAAACTCTTGATCACGAGCAAATCCATGTTGGGTCATATGATACTCTTGATCATCAACAAAGTAATGATTATCTTTTAAGCGACCAACAATTGGAAACAGAACTGGAGCATGTCTACCCCATACGTTTGGATTAGCTTGCCAAATAAATTCAACCCCATCTTTATTTGTAACACTAATAATTTCAGCACCCAGTGATTCAATTTTTACGGTTAAAAAATCATTTTTTAATTGATAGACTGTCATAATTGTCCCCTATAGTATATAACGTGAAAGGTCTTGATCTTCGGCGATTTTACCGACTTGTTCACGAACATACTCACGAGTGATGGTTATATCACCCATTTGCATATCAGGACCTTCATAAAGAATATCGGCCAAAATTTTCTCCAGAACGGTTGAAAGTCTTCTGGCACCTATATTTTGATTACTATTATTTAACTCAAAAGCAATCTTTGCAATCTCTTCGACGGATTCTTTAGTAAAAGTTAAATGTATGCCATCAGCACGTGTCAAAGCAACATATTGTTTTGTCAAGGCATTATCTGGCTTTGTCAAAATTTGGATGAAGTCGTTTTCAGTCAAATCTTTCAATTCTACTCGAATTGGGAAACGACCTTGTAATTCAGCAATCAAATCACTAGGTTTACTTTCAGCAAAGGCACCTGAAGCAATAAAGAGGATATGATCAGTATCAACTGGACCATACTTAGTATTGATTCTTGAGCCTTCAACGATAGGCAAGATGTCACGTTGAACACCTTCACGAGAAACTTCGCCAGAATTTTTCTTACTACCAGCAGCAATTTTATCGAACTCATCAATAAAGATAATTCCTTTATTTTGAGTTCTTTCAATTGCCTTTTGATAAATTTCATCATGATCGACACGTTTTTCTGATTCTTGTTGAATCAAGAGTTCACGTGCTTCTTTAACCGGCAAAGTTCTCGTGATAGTCTTTTTAGGCATCAATGAATCCATCATACCGCTCATGTCGATACCCATTTGGCCCATTTGATCATCCATTGGTCCAACTTTTTTAGACTCTTCAACTTTGATAGTTACTTCTTCATTTTCCAACAAACCTTTATCAAGTTGCTCTTTGACGCTTAGTCTTTGATTACGAATATCATCAGTAACTTCCGCATTAGCATCTGGATCTTCATCGATAGTGTCTTGGTTACCAAAGATACTTCCCAAACTTTGTGAGTTATTTGGATTTTGCATACTATTGAGCATACTCATGAAGTCGTTGTTGTTTTGGCGTTTTTCTTTCTTGATACCAGGAGCTAACAACTTAACCAACTTCTTATCCACATCACGACGAACTTCCGGTCTAATCTCATCAAACTTTTCTTTTTCGACCATTGAAACAGCCATACTTACTAAATCGCGGACCATTGATTCAACATCGCGTCCGACATAACCAACTTCAGTAAACTTTGTAGCTTCAACTTTGACAAATGGGGCGTTGACGATTTTCGCCAAGCGACGAGCGATTTCTGTTTTACCGACACCTGTAGGTCCAATCATCATCAAATTCTTAGGTGTGATTTCTTGTTGTAATTTTTCTGGGACTTGCATTCGACGATAACGGTTGTATAAAGCAATTGCTACCGCCTTTTTAGCATCAGTTTGACCAATAATGTAATTGTCTAGTTGAGCAACAATTTGCTTAGGGGTTAATGTATCTGTATCCATTTATTGTTCTCCACTCTTTTAAAATTTATCTGAAATAATATTTTCATTTGTAAAAATATCGATACTTGAAGCAATCTTGATTGCCTCGACAGCCATTTGTTCAGCATCCATATCTTGAGCATGTCTTTGCATAGCGATGGCAGCTGCTTGCGCAAAATTACCACCAGAACCGATAGCAACAACGTCTTCATCTGGTTCGATAACTTCACCACTACCAGAAATCAACAATAGATTATCTTTATCCATTGCAATCAACATTGCTTCCAATTTTTGTAGTGTAGGGTCTTTGCGCCAATCTTGGGCTAGTTCCACTGCTGCACGCTTCAGATTACCTGAATATGCCTTTAATTTCTTTTCTAACCAATCTTGTAAAGTGATAGCATCAGCAACACCACCAGCAAAGCCAATCACAACTTGGTTATCAAAAATACGTCTAACCTTGTGAGCTGAGCCCTTCATAATGTATTTTTCACCTAATGTAACTTGTCCATCACCGGCAATTGCAGTGTGGCCATCATGTTTTACAGCAACTATTGTAGTCATTTATTTACCTCGGAAAATATTTTTTATAATCATTTTGTAAATGTTCCATTGTAACGTGGGTGTAGATTTGTGTCGTTGAAAGACTCGAATGTCCGAGCAATTCTTGAACAGTTCGTAAATCAGCACCGTGTTCTAACATGTGTGTGGCAAACGTATGTCGAATCATATGCGGATGAATATCTGAAGTCAGACTAGTCTTCTTGATGATCTGATTCAAAATATATTCAATCCCTCGACTAGTAACATTTTTGCCACGACTATTCACAAAAACATATTGATGTTCTTGATGAAATTTCTTCATCAAAACAGGTCTACCTTGATCAAAGTACTTCTTCAATGTCGCTTTAGCATAGCTTCCAAAGGGAACATAACGATCCTTATCCCCTTTTCCGTGTATTAAAACGATATTATTGTCAAAATCCAATTGATCTAATAATAGATTAGCACACTCACTAACACGCATGCCAGTGGCATAGAGCAATTCTAACAACGCCGAATTTCTTAAGGATAGCGGATCATCCCCTCTAACGGCTTCAAAAAGTTGATTCATCTCTTTTTCATAGAAGAAACGAGGCAATTTTCGACCCTTGTGGCGCAACTGAATTAAATCAAACGGATTTTGTTGAATGAACTTATTACGAACTAAAAAATTATAAAACGAACGCAAAGCAGAAATTCTACGAGCTACTGTTTCTTGAGCATAATTTTTTTCATCTAAATAAGTTAAATAAGTTTCCACATCAACGCGATTGATCTTAGTGAACCCATGGAAACCACCATTTTTAGACAAAAAAGAAACAAAATTATCTATATCTTCCAAATAAGATTTTTTTGTTTCTTTCGAGTAATGATGATTAACCATTAAATTATCAACAAATTTATTGATTAAATCTTCTTCTATCATTTATTTTTGAATATCCTCTTCATAATCTCCATTTGGACAGATTACTTGACGACCACCCTTAACTTTCTTTTCAACTAAGTAGTGACCATCTTTTGGACAATCACGTCCAATTGGTTTATCCCATGAAACGAAGTCACAGTCAGGATAACGTGAACAACCGTAGAAAATACGATTCTTCTTTGATTTTCTTTCGATCACTTGTCCCTTTTTACACTTAGGACAAACTACGCCGATCTCTTTAACGATTGGCTTAGTGTTACGACAATCTGGGAAGCGTGAACAGGCATAAAATTTACCATATCTACCTAATTTGATAACCATCGGAGCTCCACAGATATCACAATCCATACCAGCTGGCTCATCTTTGATCTGAACTTTTTCAATTTTATCTTCAGCAGATTCCAATTCCTTGGCAAATGGTTTGTAATAGCGATCAACCACTTTGACCCAGTTTTCTTTACCTTCTTCAATATTATCAAGTTCATCTTCCAAGTTAGCTGTGAAATCAATATTAACGATGTCTGGGAAATAGTTTTGAATCAAATTATCAACGATCTCACCAAGTTCTGTTGGTTCAAAACTCTTACCGTTTAACTTAACATAGTAACGGCGTTGAATCGTATCAATCGTTGGTGCATAAGTTGATGGACGACCAACTCCATTTTCTTCAAGCGCTTTGACCAATGAAGCTTCAGTAAATCTTGCTGGTGGTTGAGTAAAATGTTGAGCCGGATCATTTGATTGTAGTTTAGCCTTGTCATTTTCAACCAATTCTGGCAATAAGTTGTCTTTCTTACTGCTTTCGGAAGTGCTTTGATAAACTTTGCGATAACCTTCAAATTTCATCTTTGAACCGTTGGCTCTAAACATAACACCATTTTGTGATAAATCAACTGTCATTGTATCAAAAACAGCTGGTGTCATTTGACTAGCTACAAATCTGGACCAAATTAAATCGTACAAACGATATTGGTCACGACTTAAGACGTCTTTCAAAGATTTAGGTGTCCGCATAACTGATGAAGGGCGAATAGCTTCATGGGCATCTTGAGCACCTTCTTGGTTCTTATCCTTACGTTCTTTGATAGCTGCAAATGGTTCGCCATATGCTTCGTGGATGAATTTTGATGCTTCAGCTTCAGCCACTTTTGAAATACGTTTAGAATCAGTACGCATATAAGTGATTAAACCAACTGTGCCTTCCTTACGTCCCAAATTGATTCCTTCATAAAGCTGCTGAGCAATCATCATGGTCTTTCTAGTCTTATAATTTAAGCGCTTATTAGCTTCTTGTTGTAAAGAACTAGTTGTAAATGGTGCTGCTGGGAAACGTTTACGTTCTTTTTTGGTAACTTTGTCGATATTAAAATCAGCTTTTTTATCGACACGTCCCAGAACATCTTGAACTTGAGCGTTATCTTTTAATTCTAATTTCTTACCATCTAAACCGTAAAAATTAGCTTTAAATTTATCTCTATTGTGTTTAAAAGTTGATTCAATCGTCCAATATTCTTGAGGAACAAAATTCTTGATCTCATTTTCTTTTTCAATAACTAATTTCAAAGCAATTGATTGAACACGTCCAGCACTCAATCCCTTTTTAACTTTTGCCCAAAGAATTGGCGAAATTGAATAACCCACTAAACGATCTAAAACACGTCTAGCCTGTTGAGCATCAACTAGATTCATATCGATTGATCGAGGTGTTTTAAAAGCTTGCTTAACTTTATCTTTAGTAATTTCATTGAAAACTACTCGATTTTTTCCTTCATCATCCAAGCCTAATAGATGTGAAACATGCCAAGCGATGGCCTCTCCTTCACGATCCGGATCGGCTGCAAGATAAACTCGTTTAGCTTTTTTAGCTTCTTTCTTCAAATCTTTAATAACAGGACCTTTACCACGAATAGAGATGTACTTAGGTTCATAATCATGTTCAATATCGACTCCCATTTGACTCTTAGGTAAATCACGAACATGACCAAGACTAGCAACAACGTGATAATTACGTCCCAAATACTTTTCAATTGTTTTTGCTTTTGATGGTGATTCAACGATCACCAAATTTTTCTGTGTTGATGGCACGCAAAGTGCTCCTTTCCAAAATGGTTCAGTTAAAACTGTTCAATATATTAATCACAGATTTTTATTTTGTCAATCCAAAAGATAAATTTAACAATTGGATTTCCTAAATCTAGAGATTATTAAAATCTATTAAAGGTGTCGCCCCTTCTTCAATCAACTTGTTACAACCAGCTGACAGAGTGACATCGATTCGACCGGGGATGGCTAAAACTTCCCGATTATTTTCTAAAGCTAAATCAGCAGTGATCAGTGAACCGCTTTTTTTCTTAGCTTCAGTAATAATCACTTTTTGACTGAGTCCAGCAATAATCCGATTACGTTGTGGAAAATGCCACGGTTCAATTTTACTCTTGGGTGGATACTCACTTATCACTAAACCTTTTTGCATAATTTCCGTTTGCAAAGAGCGATTCTCCTTAGGATAAAAAGTATCCAACCCACTACCAATGACCGCAATCGTTGAACCATTATTCCTTAAAGTAGTTTCATGGGCCCATGCATCGACACCTTTAGCTAAACCGCTCACAATAGTATAACGATTAACTAAACGTGGAACAAGACCACCCAGACAGCGATGACTGTAATCACTGGCCAATCTTGAACCAACAATGGCAACACATTCAGTTTTAAGTAAAGCAATATTTCCTTTAAAAAACAAGAGTGCCGGCGGATTATAAATAGTTCTTAAAATATTGGGATAACTATCATCTAGATAATTTATCGCCTGACAATTACTTTTAGGCTGATTACCTAATAATAGTAGAAACTGATGAAATTTATCAATTCCCCATTCGGTTTTCAAAAAATTAAAAGATTCTTCTCTTAGATTATCACTTTTCAGAGAAATTCTGATAATTTTCAACATAATTTGATTAGAAACCATTCCTGTCAAGCGACATTTAATTAAAAAATTGGTTAATTCTGTCATAAAAAAATCACTCCCTCAAAGTAAATTACGGAAGTGATTTGTTTTTTTAGTACATTTTATTAATATTTTTTACTGGAGCAAAACTCATTCGATGAATTTTCGTTCGACCAAATTCTGCCAAAGCTTGTAAATGTTTCTTCGTACCATAGCCATCGTTGTTTTCAAAATCAAATTCAGGATACTTACGACTATACATCATCATAAGTCGGTCACGAGACACCTTAGCGACGATACTAGCGGCTCCAATGCTCAAAGACTTAGAATCACCCTTGATCAACTTAGTCTGGCTGATATCGACTGGAATCGTCATTGCATCGACTAAGATCTGATCTGGTTTTAAATACAAATTATTAATTGAATCACGCATCGTAAGTTCCGTGGCATGATAAATATTCTCTTGATCAATCAATGAAGGACTGCCAAGAGCAACACTGATGTCAAGTGCTTGAGCGCAAATTTGTTTGTAAAGCTGATCTCTTTTTGTAATCGACAATTTTTTTGAGTCATCGACCTCATAAAGGGTATTATCTGCTGGTAAGATAACCGCAGCCGTAACGACTGGCCCTGCTAATGGACCTCGACCGACTTCATCAACTCCAGCGACTACTTTGCCCTGTTGCCAAAAAGGCTTTTCTAAAAATTCCTTGTTATGAAACCGTTCGACTAATTCTTTTTGTTGGGCAACTCTTTTAAAGTATTGCTTTAATAATTTCTCTACTCCGATTCGGGTGTCTCGCTTTAATTCTTCTAGTAAATCAGCAGAGGGATTTTCATTCAAAAATTGCTTAATTTCAGAAATCGTATACTTATTCTTCATAAAATTCCCCAGGAATATCGAAAGTCAAACGTCCCAATTTCAACTTTCTAACGTCATCAATAATTTTGCGTGACGCACGATCATAATCTTCTTTGTATCCAAATTTCTTCGTTAGATCCATCAACAATTCTGGTGTCGTATGGTTAAAAATGTCTGAATTATCAAGTTTATAAGTTGTCAATAACTGATCCATGTAATGATTTTCCAGGAAGTCGAGCGCATAAATTGCCACATCATCGGGAGCATAAATTTTTTCTTTGATAGCCCCCGATAACGCTAATTTCATTCCAACTTTAGGATCGTCGATCTTAGGCCAGAGAATTCCTGGTGTATCTAACAAGTCGATACCAATATTAGTCTTCAACCAGTTTTGATTCTTTGTGACACCTGGTTTGTTACCAGTGATAGCCACATTTTTACCAACAAAACGATTCAAGATTGTTGATTTACCAACGTTGGGAATTCCAATACACATGGCTTTGATTCGATAGTTTTTAACCCCGTTTTTTTCATAACGGTCAATTTTATCGGCCAATTCTGAACGAATCAAACTCTTGATCTGACCTAATCCCTTGTTGTGTTTAGCGTCTAATTCGACAGATTTTGTGCCTTCTTGCTCAAAATTCAACTTCCAATCAGCTGTGATTTTAGGGTCAGCCAAATCAGATTTATTTAATATGATAATATGCTTCTTCTGATCAATAATTTGCTCTAAAACGGGATTTCTTGATGAAAAAGGCAATCTTGCATCAACAATTTCAAGTACAATATCAACTAATTTTAATCGATCTTGAACTTGATTTTTTGCCTTATTCATATGCCCGGGATACCACTGTAATGCCATTGTCCTCACCTATTTCCTGTCAATTTCTTGATACTTTTGATAAATCTCATCAAAAATACTCATACTAGGCAAATAGCCTGCATTTAGCTCTAAATAATCAGAAATTTTCGTATAACTCTCCTCATGTTTTGGAAAAGATTGATCGTGAAAAGCGTTATTCGCAAATTCCGCCTCTGGTTCAACACTATCCGCATTGCGTAGTGTCATTAAATATTCGTAAAAACTTCTTCTCATACAAACCCCAATCTATTGATTATTGGTAATTTTGGTATTCATTACTTCAAATGATAACTTATTGTTCTTCAAATCAATATTCTTTGCTCTGATACCGTAACCTTCTTTGGTCGTAAATTTAGTAAACTTCAAGAGCACAGTCTTATCTTTGCCATTGATGCTGACCCAGTTAGGTGTCTTAAAACTATTCTTAATATAATTCATTACAAAAGATATTGGCAACGATAAGTCTCCGATTTTCATTTCTTTTGCTTTTAAGAGCACATCACCATTAGTTTTAGCATATGGCTGCATTAAAATCGTCACGTGAAGTTTTGCCCCTAAAAAGGAGATGTCACTTGTCAATTCAGCATCTTTTTTCAGGACTAATTGATATTCAGTTTTACCGTTATTCAAAGTATGTTTGAGATAATATTGAGCAAATTTATTTGCTTCTGCTTTGGTCATGTTAACCGTGAAAACTTTATCGTTATCATTGATCTTGGAACTAACCGTATAATTTTCTGCCGGTGAACTACTTGCTTTAATTCCGATGTAGCCAAATGCCAACACTAAAATTGCCACTAAAGCGATAAATGCGTATTTCCAATAATTCTTTTTCATTACTTAAAAAGCCACTCCTTTTTAGTACCACTAACTTTATCAAAAATCTTCTGGGTCATCATGTCATAACCGGTCCCATTTGGATGGAAATGATCCTTCTTGTAAAGATAAGGATTTACACCTTTCTTTTGTACGACTTTATCAATTTTTTTATTTTGGTACAAATTATTTATATCAACGAAGTAGACCTTGTCAAACTTCGAAGCCACTTCGGCTGAACCCTTATTCCAATTGATAAAAGCTATTTTAGCATTTTTGACATTTGATAAATAGATACTAAAAGGATTATATATTCCAACTAAATAAATTGGTGCATTCTCATTGTAATTTCGAATATCAGATAACAATTTATTTAATCTAACATCAAATTTTTTCTGTTCATCAGCAATTTGACCTGCAGTTAAATCCAAGCCCTTTCTTTGTAACAGATGCATGAAGTCGTTACCACCAACTGTTACTGTAATAATATCAGCTTTCGGTAAATCTTGGTGCATCTTCTTATCTGATTTGATTCGAGCCATAATTTGATTACTAGTATCACCAGAGACACCGTAATTATGTGAATGAGTTTCCACATCAAAATTGTTCTGGACCTTTGACTGCAAACGAGTGACATAACCGCCACCAACCTTTTTGGAGTCGCCGATTCCTTCAGTTAATGAATCACCAATGGCAACAATACTGATTTTTTTCTTTTTAGGATCAACTTTTTTCTTAGTCTTGACCTTGCTTTTAACCTGAGTTACTTCTGGTTGAGCAGATTTTTTATTGAATAAATAATAACCTGTACCACCAGCTATCAATAAAACTAAAATTACAACGATCCAAATACTTTTTTTCTTCATTTAATAATCCATCTTTCAAAAAAAAGCTGATGCATTCATCAGCTTTCTGTATAAAATTCAATTGCGAAGGCACCTGACCCGGCATGTGTTGCAATAACCGGACTTGTGACTCTAATTAGTAGTGGAACATCCGGGATGATCTCTTCTAACTTTTCCTTTAATTCGTTAACATAATCCATCTTGTCTACATACGAAATACCAACGGCTTTGATATTCTTCAAACCTTTGATTTCCTCAATAACATTATTCATGTATTTTTCAATCGTCTTTCGACCTCGACCACGTTTAGCAATATCTAAACTGTTATTCTTTACAGTCAAAACTAGATTGATATTCAACAAGGTTGATAGAGTGCCAGCGAATCGACTCAAACGACCACCACGAAGGATATTTTCAATACTCGTTACACCCATGTATAAGTATGTGTGATCGCGTAATTCATCCAACGCCTGTTTAATTTCTGCAACTGATTTACCTTCTTGCGCCATTTTGGCTGCCTTTAATACTTGAAAACCTTGGGCACGGTCGGTAAATTCAGTGTCGATAACTTCGACATGTCTTTTGGACATTTCCGCAACTTGTCGAGCGGCATTGATCGTACCACTGATGGCTGGAGTCATGATCAACATCAAGATGTCCGTATAATCTTCTGGTACTTTATCAATTACATCCATAAAGGTTCCGATTGAGGGTTGTGACGTCTTAGGTAAATCTTTAGACGAATCCATCTCTTCAACAAACTTCTCACGTGTGATATTAACGCCGTCAATATAAGTTTTATCATCAATACTGATAGTTAAAGGAACAACACTAACATCATATTTTTCAATTTCTTCTGGGGTTAACTGTACCGATGAATCGGTCAGGATTTTTACTTTACTCATTTTATCCCTCTTTCATAGGGTCTTAGTTCTAATTGCCTTAATTATAACAAACTTACTGTTTAATATTAAAAACATTAACAATATTCAAGTAGTTTTTTATCAATATATGAACAATCTTTATTAATTATACAATACACCACCCATATGAAAAGACCTTGAACACGTTTATAATACTAATAAATAGTTAAAAATAATTGAGGTCTTAAAAATGTCAAATAAACATAATCCAACCAGAGCATATTTAATAACTGATCAAGTCTTCAGTGCAGTGACACATGGTGTCGGTATCGTTTTAGCAATTATTGGGGCAATTTTCTTACTGATAAAAGGATTCCATCAAGGAAATCCGCTTAATATCACTGCTTATTTCATTTATGCTTTTACACTATTTTTCTTATATTTAAGTTCAACTTTATTTCATAGTTTGTATTTCACCAAAGCTAAAAGTGTCTTTCAAATCTTTGACCACAGTTCAATTTTTTTGATGATTGCTGGAACTTACACTCCATATTGCTTGATTGCTTTGCATTCAACTTTTGGGATTGCAATTCTCGCTTTCATCTGGACATTAGCAATTTTAGGGATCCTGTATAAAATATTTAACGTTGGTCGCTTTAAGTATTTAGAAACACTCCTCTATGTTCTCATGGGCTGGGCAATCATTATTGCTATGAAACCACTCTACTATTCTATTGGAACAGTCGGTATCTCATTGCTCGTCGCTGGTGGAGTTGCTTTTACCGTCGGTGCCTGCCTCTACTTGATGAAAAATATTAAATACATTCACGTAATTTGGCACATTTTTGTTATGTTAGGAACAGCTTTAATGTACTTTTCAGTTTACTTTTTCGTTAATTAAAGTTTATCCCAAGTTTCGAAGGTATATGGATAAAGATTATCTTTGTCCGGATGACCTTCTTTTTTTTCAACTAATTTAAACTTTTTATAGTCTAAATCGATCATTTTAGTGTCACCCTTAAATTCATGGTTGATTCTAGTTAAATAGAGTCGATCAACATCATCTTTAAACAACTTAAAAATGCCACTACCGCCGATGACCATTACCTCGTCATTCGCTTTAACATATTTTTTCAAATCAGCCTTGTCATTAATCAGAACAACTGATTCTGGTACTTTGTAATCACTATTTCTAGAGATGACAATATTTAAACGCTTAGGTAGTGGTCCATTGGGAAAACTTTCAAAAGTTCTTCTTCCCATGACGATGGGATGATTGATGGTTGTTTCTTTAAAGCGTTTCATATCAGCAGGTAAATTCCAAGGCAAGTGACCATCTACCCCAATAATGCGATTCTTATCTTCAGCCCAAACAAAACTTATCATCGAATTTCCTCCTAAACAGCAACTGGTGCTTTAATAGCCGGTTGTGGTTGGTAGTTTTTAACAATAATATCTTTAGCGTCGATCTCAAAAATACTCTTATCACTGGAAATTTCTAATTGCGGTCCGGGACTAGGATTACGTCTCAATTGCTCATGAACTTGATCCAGATGGTTTAGGTAAATGTGTGCATCCCCGAGAGTATGAACGAATTCACCCACTTGAAGTCCAGTCTCACGGGCAATTAAGTGAGTCAACAGCGCATAACTGGCAATATTGAACGGAACTCCTAAAAAAAGATCCCCTGAACGTTGATATAACTGACAAGAGAGTTTGCCATCATTAACATAAAATTGAAACAAAGTGTGACAAGGTGGCAAGGCCATCGTTGGTACATCTTCAGGATTCCAAGCACTGACGATCATTCGGCGAGAATCGGGAGTTGTCTTAATTTGATCAATGACATTTTGAATTTGATCGATAAATCCGCCATCACGTTTTTGCCAATGACGCCACTGGGCACCATAGACATCCCCAAGATTGCCAAATTTTTCTGCAAATTCAGTGTCATTTAAAATTAATTCATCAAATCGCTTTTTTTCAATGTGATACTTCTTTGCAAAGTCTTCATCAACTAAACTACGACGTCCAAAATCTGTCATATCGGGACCTTTGTAATCAGAACTCTCAATATAATTTTTAAAGGCCCATTCGTCCCAAATATGGTTATTGTGTTCCAACAAGTACTTAATATTCGTGTCACCATGTAGGAACCAGAGCAATTCACTTTTTATCAAACCAAAAGGAATTTTCTTAGTCGTCAAAAGTGGAAACGAGGCTTGTAAATCAAATCTCATTTGATATCCAAAAGTACTGATCGTACCTGTTTTAGTTCGATCATTTTTCTTATGACCGTGTTCCAAAACATATTTCAATAAATCCAAATATTGTTGTTCGTTATGCATTTTTCTCTCCTAAGCAAATTGACTTAAATATTCCCAACGTTCCATTAATTTATCAGCTTCTTGATTTAGCTCGTCCAATTGTTTTTGAGCATCCATCAAGGTCTGATAATCATTAGCGGGATCATTGAGTTGGTCTTTTAAATCAGACATCTGCTGGTCCAATTTATCGATCTTTGGCTCTAATTTCTCATATTCTTTTTGTTCCGCATAAGTCAATTTCTTTTTAGGTTCAGATTTCTTTTCTCGTTTCTTAACTTCCTCATGCTTTTGTTCCTTGATCTCGTGATGCTTAGCAAGCTTTTTCTCGTTAGCTTTTTGCAAGTAGTTCGAGTAAGAATCGTAACTCTCTTCAATGTCACCTTGACCTTCAAAAATTAGCAGTTTATCGGCAACTTTATCTAAGAAATAACGATCATGAGAAACGGCTAAAACAGTTCCTTTAAAACTGCCCAAATAATCTTCCAAAATAGTCAAAGTTTCAATATCCAAATTATTTGTCGGTTCATCTAGCAACAAGACATTTGGCTGATCCATCAAAATTGCTAAAAGATAGAGACGACGCTTTTCACCACCAGATAATTCCCGGATGAAGGCACCTTGCATCTGATGATCAAATTTAAAAGTATCTAGCATCTGTGAGGCCGACATGTGCTCGCCATCAGAATTTCTAACCCCTTGACCAATGCTCTCCAAATAACGAATGACCCGTTTATCTGGATCCATATCACGCGTGTGTTGTGTGTAATAACCAATCTTGACAGTTTGCCCAGTCTTGATTTCACCAGCGTCTAATGGAATTTGTTTGGCAATTGCATTTAAAAATGTTGTCTTCCCAGAACCATTAGCACCAGTGATTCCGATTCGATCACCTTTAGAAACTAAATAACTAAAATCATTTAAAATAATATGATTGGAAAACTTTAAACTAGCATCCTTAATATCAAAGACATCATTTCCCAAACGTTGTTGTGCAATATCGATTGACATTGACTTTTGAACATCCGGCTTGTTTTGCAGATCTTCCTTCAAATTCGTAAAACGATCTTTACGCGCTTGTTGTTTGGTTCCACGAGCCTTAACACCTGCACGCATCCATTTTAGTTCTTGTTTATAGAGTTGGGTCTTATGATGTTGCTCTGAAGCGTAGATCTCTTCATTAGCAGCTTTTCCTTGCAAATACTTTTCGTAGTTACCGTCATATTCAGTAACGTTTCGATTTTCAATTTCAAAAATTCGTGTCGCAACTTCATTCAAGAAATAACGATCATGGGTCACGAATAAAACAGAGCCCTTATATTTGCTTAAATAAGCTTGTAACCAGTCGATAGCTTCATAATCCAAATGATTAGTAGGTTCATCAAGAATCAATAAATCAGCATCCGAAATCAAAGTTTGTGCTAAAGCCACTCGTCTTTGTTGACCACCAGATAATTCTGAAATCTTTTTATCTAACTCAGTGATACCTAATTTATTGAGCATTGATTTAACGTCAGATTCCATCTGCCAGGCTTCTTGAGCGTTCATCTTTTCTTGAAGCTTAAAAAATTCATTTTGAATTTGACTATCAGTTGAATTGGCATTGAATTTAGTCAAAGAATTTTCATATTGACGAATCAGCTGAAATTTCTCGCCACTGCCATTAAAAACAGCATCGATTACTGACGAGTCTTTGTCTAAATCAGGTTGCTGCTTCAGATATGAAATTTTGTAATCTTTAGGCTTATCAACGGTAATCGTATTCAAATTGCTGTTATTGACAATTCCGTCTAGCAACGTTGTCTTACCAGTTCCATTCAATCCTAAAAGACCGATTCGATCTCCTTCATTGATCGTAAAAGTCACATCGGTAAACAATGTTCTTTCACCGAAGGACTTTGAAGCGTTTGTAATATTTAAGGTTTTCAATTATTTTTCACCACTATAATAAAAAAATTCCCCTACCCATTAGATAGAGGTATTAAGACTTTTTCAATGTTTATTATCACATGTAACCTTTAGATTGTAAAACGTCTTAACGATATTCTTGCAGTTGTTGCAAATCATAATACATCTGTTGTACTCCGCCGAATCTAACTAAAATCTTTTGGCGTGATTCATCAAAATAAACAACAGCTCCAATTTGATTTTTCATGGCATCTTTTTGATCAACAATTGTGACCATTGAACCAATTTTTAAATTTCCCATGATTATCCTTTCAACAAAAAACGGGACCGATCAAAAATCGTCCCGTCAAAATTAATTAAAGTGCATCTTTATATAAATCATAAACAGTATTTTCTGGATCGATTGAGATAAACAAATTACCACTCTTCTTTGAAATCGTTGAAGTTTGATAAGCATTGTCTAATCCTTCAGCATCCTTTTGCTTGAATGGGAAGTAAATTTGCATTGGTGCCTTATCTTCATCATCCTCAAAGACAATATCGCATTTTTCGATATCTTGATACTTAATAATACGGTTGAACATTCCATCAGCTAAAGCGGCTGTTGAAACATCAGTATCTTTAATGTAGTCAGCTGCTGGTAGAATTTCAATTCTGAAACGTTTACATGGATGGATTTCTTGCATACGTCCACCCTCAATACGTCCATAACTAGTTGTAACACGTGAAATCCAAACGTCACTCATTTCTCCATGATTAACAGTCCATGTGTCATCGTTTCTAAAATAGAATTTTAATTCCTTAAAAACATGCTTAGTCATATTATCATCCTTTCAAAACCTAAAATACTTACTGGTTTCATAATACCACAGCATTATTGATTACTTAACAAATAATGACTTAATTCTTCAAAATTATTGAAAACGTTTCCTTCCACGACAGCGCGCTCTATTTGGGACATTGATTTTCCGATGATTGGACCCGGTTTAACATTCAAAATTTGACAGATATCCTTACCCGTAATCTTTAAATCATGACTACTTTTAATAGGAATCTGTTCTACTTTTTGACTTAAAGCATCATAGTCAAAAGAGATTTGTAACATCTTGCAAAGAGAAATCACTCTTTGAAAATTGTCCAGACCTAATTTGTAAATGTTCCACAGATCATAATCACCAACTTCGAATAAATGCAGCATGCTCAAAGTATTAACACTCATTTCTCGAGTTTTATTGGAAACTTTCCAATCACGCAAAAAACGATTGAACTCACCTTGATTCAAGGTTAAAGCGTACCCAATGGCACTCCAAGCCTCTTCTTCATCAACAAAGTGTTTGTCCCGATTAGCTTCCAATAATTCGGCTAACTCCATTCGCTGATCCTTGAAACCAGGACAATAATCACTCAGATGTAATTTCAAAAATTCAGCAAATCCCGTCTGCCAACTACGGCTCAACAAGAGTTTGACGAACTCTTCACGAATTCGTTCAATTGCAATTTTTGACAATAAGGGAGCATTATCGGCGATAGCTTGAGCAGTTTTCTCTTCAACTGTGAAATTCAACTGCGCTTGAAATCTAACGGCCCGCATCATTCTTAGCGCATCCTCATGAAATCGTTCTTCAGCCTTTCCAACCGCTTTAATCACGTGCTTATCTAAATCCTTTAGGCCATCAAATTTATCGATGACATAGCCATTACGGTCGACTGCTAAGGCGTTGATCGTAAAGTCACGACGCTTTAAATCATCTTCAAGTGAGCGTACAAAAGTAACTTTATCCGGACGACGAAAATCTTGATAGCCTGATTCTGTTCGAAAAGTCGTAATCTCATAAGATGAATCATTCAATAAAACTGTGACTGTTCCATGTTGAATCCCCGTATCGACAGTTCTTTTAAAAATATGTTTGATTTCTTCAGGATAGGCACTCGTTGCTATATCTACATCATGTATCGGCAATCCTAAAATATGATCACGCACACTTCCCCCAACGAAATAAGCCTCAAATCCGGCTTGTTCAATTTTTTCTAATACTGGTAATGCTTCTTTAAAATCTTCAGGAAGTTGTTTGATTTGCATATTCGTACCTCAATTTCATTGCTTAATACAATAACTATACACGAATTTTAAGAAATATAAAAAGCCTGACAAGTGTCAGACTTTAGATTTATTCAGAAATTTGATTCAAAAGTTCTTGCATATCTTCGTTATCTGGGTCTTGCTTCAAGTACAATTGTAAAGCCGCCTTTAAAACGTCCTTATTGTCCGTGCTACGCAAAATTTCAATCAAATCAGATAAGTAGTCCAGGTTGTCCTTAAAATCGTCCAGAACTAATAAAATGTTATCCTGAGCCGACTTTATGTCGTCAGTTTCAAATTGAGATTTAGCTAAATTCCAAATTAATTTTGGTGTGTTATTGACGTCACGATCACTCAAGAGATCCAAATTACTCTTAAATTGACCTTTGGTGATGTAATAATCACTCAATTTAATAATCAAAGGCATTGGATCATCGACTGTCTTAATACCTTTTTCGATAATCTTGATAGCATTCTCCGGATCCTCAGGTGTGCCTGATTCAAACGCAATTTGATAAAGACGATCATCTAATTCATTCAAATTCAAACCTAATTGAGCGTACTTGAAAGCTTCAGAATTCTTTTTAATATTAAGATAATCTTCGGCCAAAATTGGATAAGCCGTTGGATAATCACGATTAGTATCTAAAAGTTTTTCCAAGACAGTTATTGATTTGTTGTAATTTTTAACTTGATTGTACAAGAAACCTAATTGGAATTGAGCATCCTCATTTAGTTCGATAGCATTCAAATCTTCATAGGCACTGATAGCAGCTTCATACTGACCATCCCCAGCTAAGGAACTGGCCTTTCTTAATACGATCGAAATACCTGAATAATTTTTTATTCCCATATCCAAAAGCATGTCGTAATAAGTAATGGCCTTACTGAATTTATTTTCATCAAAGTAAACTTCAGCTAATGCAAACTTAAAAACTTCTTCATCTGGAAATTCACGGATACCAGTCAATAATTTTTGCTCACTCACTTCATACAAAGCTTGTGATTGATAAATATCAGCTGAAACCAGTAAATTTTCAGCATAAGCTGGTGAGTCTGGCGTGATTTGCGAAATATAATCCAGAGCTAGATCACTTTTACCATCTGAAACGGCAATCTCAGCTAAACGGGACAAGATCTGTCCTTCAGTCGGATATAGTTTCAAAAGATGTTCGTAGACGACTTTAGCTTGGACTGATAATCCACGACTCATTAATGTTTCGGCTAAAGAAAATTTAGTTTGATCATCATCTTGATTTAGTGATTCTTGAATGAGTGAATCTACTTTGGAAAAATCACCATCATCGATTGTCTCTATAACTTCATCTGCTTTACTCAAATTATTTCCTCCGTTTTTGCATAAAAAAAGACGGTCCACGACCGCCCCTAATTAAAAATCAATTATTTAACTGAATCCTTCAAAGCTTTACCAGGTTTGAATGCTGGAACCTTGCTTGCAGGAATCTTGATTTCTTCGCCAGTTTGTGGGTTACGTCCCTTACGAGCAGCACGTTGACGAACTTCGAAGTTACCAAAGCCGATCAATTGAACTTTGTTACCTTCTGATAAGTTTTCTTGGATTGTTTCGAAAACTGCATCAACAGCAGAAGTTGCATCTTTCTTTGTCAAACCAGTTTTGCTTGCTACACTATCAATAAGTTCAGCTTTATTTGCCATATGTGAAATACCTCCGAAAATGTTAAAAAATTTAGAACACATGAACTGTCTTGAATGCGTTCATTATTCTATGTACAAAATTACCATAGCAATGCGGATGTGGCAAGCATTTACGCCGTTTTTTCTAATAAATTCCTCTAAATATAATTTTATTTATAAAAACGAATAAAACATTGCCACTTTGGGGTCTATTTCCGCTTTCTAGGCAAAATTTTAATTGGTGTTCCTTCAAAATCAAAAGTCTCTCTCAATTGATTGATCAAAAATCTCTCATATGAGAAATGCAATAATTCATTATCATTCACAAACACAACAAAAGTTGGTGGTTGAATTGCCACTTGAGTCATGTAGTAAATTCTCAATCGTTTTCCATTGACTAATGGAGTTGGAGCAATTGAAGTTGCTCGTAACAAGAGATCATTTAGAACACTTGATTGAATTCGACGGTGACGATTATCAAATACTCGTTCAACTAATTCAGGAATCTGGTCTAATCTTTGACCTTTGATGGCTGAAGTGAAGAGAATCGGTGCGTATGATAAATATTGGAATTCAACTCTAATTTGGTTTTCAAAGTCCTTCATCGTATTGGTGTCTTTTTTCAAAGCATCCCATTTGTTAACGACGATAATCACACCTTTACCGGCATTATGCGCATATCCAGCTACACGCTTATCTTGCTCACGAATACCTTCTTCAGCGTTCAAAACAACACAGACGACATCTGATTTATCGATAGCACTCAAAGCACGTAGAACCGAATACTTTTCAGTATTTTCGTAAACTTTACCGCGCTTTCTGATACCAGCCGTATCGATCATGGTAAAGTCTTTATCGAGCTTTTCATCATGATATTTAGTGTCGACCGCATCACGAGTCGTTCCTTGCATATCAGACACAATGACCCGCTCATCACCTAAAATAGCGTTAACTAATGATGATTTCCCGACGTTTGGACGACCAATAAAACTAAATTTAATCGATGTATCTTCTTCTGACTTGTCATCATGTGGAAAGGCTTTGACGATTTCGTCAAGCAAATCACCCAATCCAGTACCTTGGGCACCAGAAATTGGATTTGGATCACCAAACCCTAATGAATAAAAGTCATAAATATTTTCTCTTTGTTCAGGATTATCAGCTTTATTAACTGCCAAAACAACTGGTTTTTTAGTCCGATAAAGAATTTTAGCAACATCTTCATCTTCTTTAGTAACGCCATTTTGACCATTGACAATAAAAACAATTACATCAGCTTCATCAATTGCAATTTCGGCTTGATTTTTAATTTGAACTGACAATTTTTCGCCGCTCATTTCGATACCACCAGTATCGATCAAACGGAATTCTCTTCCTAGCCAACTAGCACGGGAATAAATCCGATCTCTAGTTACACCAGGTGTATCTTCAACAATAGATAATCTTTCATTAATTATTCTATTGAATATAGTAGATTTACCAACATTGGGGCGTCCTACTAACGCAACTACTGGAACAGCCATAATCTACCTCCCTTGTTCATTTACTATTTCTGAAACTCTCTTTACTACTTCTTCGATGGTCATATCTGAAGTGTCAACTTCAATGGCATCGTCAGCCTTTTTCAAAGGTGAAATTTCACGATGAGAATCTTTATAATCACGTGCTGCGATTTCATCTTGTAATTCTTTTAATGGCGTATTGATTCCCCGTTCAAGATTTTCTTTGTAACGTCTTTGAGCTCGAACTTCCACACTGGCAATCAAGAAAATTTTCACTTCTGCGTTTGGCAATACAGTCGTACCAATGTCACGTCCATCCATGACGATATTAGTATTATCAGCCATATCACGTTGCATTTGGACTAATTGTGTTCTGACTTCTTTGATTGCTGACACTTGTGAAACGTTATTCGTTACTTCTTCTGTCCGAATGTCTTTTGAAACATCTTCCTCATCTAAAAAGACATGTTGTCCATCACTTTCATTTGAAAAATGGATTTTATGTTCAGACATCAATTTCAAAATACCGAGAGTATCACCATAACCCACATTATTCTTTTTTGCAAGCAATGTTACTGTTCGATACATAGCACCAGTATCACAATAAACAAAATTAAGATTTTTAGCAATCAATTTTGCGATAGTACTTTTTCCAGCAGAGGCTGGTCCGTCGATAGCAATTTGCATCTAATTTCTCTCCTTAATAAAAGGGCCCAGACAAATTTGTCCCAGACCCTTATTTAGTATCTATTTTACTCTTAATGTAGTACCTGGTGTCAATGTACCAACGTTACTATTCATACTTTGTAGTTGAGCAGTTGTTAAATTATGATTGTAAGCAATTCTGAACCAGTTGTCACCAGCTTTAACAGTATAATATTGAGCACCTGTATTAGTTGTTGAACTAGTCGTTGAATTGTTAGTATTTGAATCACTCGTAGTTGAACTATTAGTACTATTGCTATCAGTATTAGTATTAGCGTTAGTTTGGTTTTGAGATTGTGACTGATCAGACTCAGTTGTCCCACCGTCACTGGCTGTACTACTTGAGTCAGAAGTACTGTTACTATCTGTAGTAGAACCGTCACTATTGCTATCTACTGTACCAGAATCATTAGTGTCATTTGATGAGTCATTGTTAGACGTAGACGATGTAGTAGATTTACTACTTTTCTTAGTAGTAGTTTTCTTCTTTGGTGTCGTCTTCTTTTTCTTCTTCGTTGACTTATCTTTATTTTCAACTGATTGACTGGATTGGGCACTATCCAAATCACTGCTGCCGCTATTACCTTTAACTGCATGAATAACGATTGGTGTGAACATAATAATGATCAAAGCAATTACTAAAGTGACCACTAGTGTGTGATTACCACGTTGCTTTTCCTTTGTAACAGCTCTAGATACATGTCCATCATCGTCAGTATCAGTATCGAAACTATTTTCCCAAGGTTTGTCGCTCTTTTTATCATCGTCGGCATCCTCATCATCTTGATCATCAAGAGCTTGTGATTGTTCACTTTGATCTTGATAATCTTGATTAGTTTCAGGTTCATCATAATCTTCATTATAATCAGGCTCAGAATCTTGAGATTCAAAGCCCTGTTTTGATTCACTTAAATGATCTTGGCTTTCTTCAGATTGAAGATGGTCCATAGAATCTTGACTATCATTAGTATTAGCCTCTTGTTCTACGGGAGCATCATTAGAAGTTTGATTATCAGAAACATCGGGTGTTGCACCTTTAATTAAATGATATTTCTTCAGATCTTCAAGACTAACGGACCCCTCAAGTCCTTGTGTGGATTTAGGAACGCGAGTATCGCCAGACATATTGTTTTTATCCTTATCGGCCATTAAAAACCAACCTCCTAATTTCTATCTCTTAAAGCATATCATAAAAGTTTAAAATTTTTCTTTAAAGATTTATAAAATTGTGTTAGTTTCGCTATTTTATTGACAAATGTCCTTTAAGTTTAGGATAACAAATGATTACCGCTAAAGAAATAATCAATGCTTTAACAATATTAAATGGTACCACACCTGTCGCCACATATTCGGCCAAACTCATATTAAGTTTCATTCCGACCACATTCATGTACAGAGGCATAACTACTAGATAATTTAAAACTGACATCACAACTGTCGTGACCAATGTCGAAACGACTACTGCAGAAATCTTATAGCCTTTTTTCCAGAAATAATAAAATGGCAACAATAATGAAACGGAACTAAAGAAAGCTGAACCATTCCCGATTAAACCAGCAACACCACTACCTGTGATCAAAACATGGACTAGAGCTTTTAACAAAGCTATCATTGTGCCACCCAATGGTCCGAATGCAAAGGTACCGATCACCACTACACAGTCGCTTAAATCAATTTTTAAAAACGGCAACCAGAACAAAACTGGAAATTCAAAAAACATCAGAATTGTTCCTAAAGCCGCAAAAACTGAAACTCCAATTAAATCGTGAAACTTAGTTAAACTTTTTCCCATAAAATCAACCCCTCTATTGATTTCCAAAGAAAAAAGGCCTATTTTGGGCACACCAAAACAGACCTTACTACTCTGTTTTCTTTCATCCAGACTTTACTGTCGGTATTGGACTTGCACCAATTCAACCAGCTTACGCTGGGTCGCGGACTTTACCGCCGGTCGGGAATTACACCCTGCCCTGAAAACCAATTATTTATTTTTATATTTATAATATAGCAGATGCCTTGTGAGGGTTCAACTATCAAATCCTCAAGCCTCTAAAGCCAATTTTAGTTTTCGCTCTTCAATTGAGCTACTTCTTGGCGAGTCAAGTCACGGTACTTACCAGAAACTAGACCGTCAAGTGTCAAGAAACCATACTTCTCACGAGCTAGTTTTTCAACATGATGACCAACTGCATCAAACATGTTCTTAACTTGATGATTGTGGCCTTCATGAATCACGATTTTAACGATTGAAGAATTCTTTTTCTTGTCTTTTGATTTAACCGTCACCTTAGCATGAGCTGAAGTATAATCCTTAAACTTGATACCATTTTCCAACTTCTTGATTTCTTCAAGCGTCAAGATACCTTCAATCTTAGCAACGTAAGTCTTGTCCACGTGATAACGAGGGTGCATCAAATGATTGGCAAACTCACCGTCATTAGTTAAAAGCAGTAGTCCAGAAGTATCGTAATCCAAGCGACCGATTGGATAAACTCGTTCTTCAACATCCTCTTCTAATAAATCAGTCACAACTTTGCGACCTTTATCATCTTTAACTGCTGAAATAACACCACGAGGCTTGTACATCAAAATGTAACGTTTCTTTTCAGTTTCTAATGGCATCCCATCAACTTCCACTTTATCGTGGTGATCAACTTTGACACCCATTTCTGTCACAACTTTATCATTAACTTTGACATGACCTTTAGCAATCAGTTCTTCTGATTTACGTCTAGAAGCAACTCCTGCGTCAGCCATAAATTTTTGTAATCTAACTTTCTCCATTTATTTCTCCTATATCGGAAGCATCCTCAAAATTTTCTATTTTTGGTAATTCTTTAATATCCTTAATACCGAAATAATCAAAGAATTCATCTGTCACGATATAAAGGTTGGGATGTCCAGGAACATCCTTTTTACCATTTTCTTTGATCAATTTTCTCATCAACAACGTATTCAAACTACCAGAACTTTGGACTCCACGAATTTCATCAATTTCAATTCGCGTGATTGGTTGTCGATAAGCGATGATTGATAAAACTTCTAGCGCTGCTTGACTCAACTTAGTAGCTAACCCAGTTTTGAAATATTTCGTTAGTAATTCACTAAACTCATTTTTAGTGACCAATTTATAAGTTGAATTATAATCAACCAACTGAATCCCCGATTCGCCATCGGTCATCAATTTAACTTTTAGCTGTTCAATATTTTGTCGCAAAGCTGCGCTATCAATTTCTAATAACTGTGACAAGTCTTTTTCCTTAATCCCTTGGTCTCCTGCCACAAAAAGAAGTGCCATTATTTTTGCTTGATACACATTAATTCCTCAATTCAATAAATAGTTCACTACGAAAATCTTCTTGGCTCACAGTAACAACTTGCTTACTTGCCATCTCTAAGATTGCCATAAAGTCAGTAACTATTTCTTCAATATTATTATTCAATTTCAAAAGCGCTTTAAAAGTTACTTTTTTAGCCACTTTTAATTTTTTCAAAATATTCTCCGTTGCATCTTCAATTGACAAAGTCTCATTCTCAATCGTTTCAGTCTCAGGACGATGATTCTTTTGTTGCTGCAACAATTCCTTATACGTCTGTGCTAAGTCATCCAAGACGACCGAACCTGGTTTTAAAAATTGATCCAATTGTTGTTTTGGCAAACTGACTTCTTTATCAAATTCTTCTTTACGGGTCGCTTCTTTTTCTTCAAAATAAGCTGCCACCCGTTTGTAAGTTTGATAAGTCAACAACTGTGAGACTAACTCATCACGTGGATCCATCGGTTCGTCGTCTTCAATCTCATCTGGTGCCTGTGGTAAAAGCATCCGGCTCTTAATTGACATCAAGGTTGAAGCCATGACCAAATAATCACCTGCAATATCTAATTGTAGAACTTTCATACTTTTCAAGTAATCGATATATTGTTGCGTGATTTGAGCAATCGGAATGTCATAGATATCTACTTTTGACTCTTTGATCAAATGCAACAATAAATCAATTGGTCCCTGAAAATCTGTTAAAACTAAATTTAATTTTTGCATTAATCGTCGTCTTGCTCTTTCTTACTTTTTTCTAACTTTTGTTTATTCTGACGCCATTTTTTGATCTGATCACTAATCTGGAAGTTACCCAAAACAACTAAATTAGGAAAGCGTTCTTGAATATCATCAAAAATTTTAAAGACATTACTTTCTGACCGGTAGGAAGGATTCAAAGAGACATATTCCACAAAAACAGTCTTCTCAGAAAATGACAGCGCTACAATGCCTGAATAATCTTCCATGTTACTTTTCCATAAGTAAAGTTGACGGTTCTCATCTTCAGAATAGAGCTTTAATTCTTGTTCTAAATTATCTAAATCTTTTAAATCACTAATATACGACAAAAAGCCCATGGCAATTTTTTTGTTCTCATCACTATATTTACTAAGCATCCATACCTCCGATCTAAGCCCGTGGGAAGGACTTGTTATAGACTTGTTTCATTCTAGTTTGATTTACATGTGTATATATTTGAGTCGTCGAAATATCCGAATGTCCTAATAATTCTTGGACAACTCGTAAATCGGCTCCATTTTCCAACAAATTAGTTGCAAACGAATGTCTCAATGTGTGAGGCGTGACATCTTTTTTAATTCCAACTTGCGCAATATACTTTTTGATCATTCGCCAAATTGATTGTCGAGTTAGTTTTTTACCACGGAAATTTAAGAAGACTTCTTTTTGTTGTCCGTATTTTTCAACCAAGGGCTGACGAGTCTCGACAAAATACTTTTTTAACCAAGTAATTGCCGTATCACCTATGGGCAGAAGTCGTTCTTTGTCACCCTTTCCAAGCGTTTTAATCAGCGGGATATCAAGGTGCAAATCATCCATACTTAAATTCACCAATTCGCTAACACGAAGCCCGGTGGCATACATTACTTCAAAAATGGTCCGATCACGGATTCCTAAAGGAGTTGTCACATCAGGAGATTCAATCAACGAATTGACTTCATCCATTGACAAAACTACTGGCAAATGTGTTCCTTTCTTAGGAGCATCGAGTTCATTCATTGGATTAGCATGAATCTTATCGATCAATTCCATCCACTGATAAAAGCGGCGCAATGAAGAGAACATCCGCATTTGCGATGTTTTTGATTTTTTTGCTTTATCCTGACTAACGAAAAATTCCGTGACTACAAAATGGTCTTCAGGATAAAATGACAAATTCTTTTTTTCCAAAAAACTACTAAATTCTAATAAATCCTGTTGATATGAAACGATCGTATTTTGAGACAAACCACGATCTAAACGCAGATAGCGGGCATAGTCAGCAATCGTATCAATCATTTTTTGATTCTTAATCGATAATTTCTCACTCATACAAAATGCCTCTACTTGAGATACGTATAACCGTCTTTTTGCTCGATTTTACCTTGCTTCATCAAGTTACCGAGGGCACGCTTAAAGCTACCTTTACTGATACCAAAGTATTCTTTAATGTCATCCGGATCACTCTTGTCAGTATAAGGAATTTTTTTATCACGAGCATGTTCCAAAACGGCTACGATCATCTTGGCGTCAGGAGTAATTTCCTCATAAGCACGTGGTCTCATCGAAAGATTCAAACGACGATGACTAGTACCAATCACTCGAGCTTTGACGTGTTGTCCAATATGAAGTGGTTCAGCTTGTTCTTTGACATGAATAAAACCGATATAATAATTCTCAGTCATGACGAAAGCCCCACTATCACGAATAGCAATAATCGTACCTTCTTCATCCTTATTTTTGACATCATCGCCAGGGCTTCGAGCAATCTGAGTATACAAGTCAATATCGGCCAATTTTCCCCAAAGTCTACCCTTATGATCAATCTCCAATTTGACCATCAAATTATCGCCCTTCTTAGGCCATTCTGAGTGTTCAAAAGGCAGATCATCCAAAGAGACAACGATATCCTTGTCGTCCAAACCAATATTAACGAAAACTCCTAAATCAGTTCTAACTTCAGTCACTTCTGCAAAATCCCAAACACCTTGAACTACAAATGGCATAACGGTTGTCATTTTATTTTTATGTGCTTGATTTTCATAAACGAAGCCACCAATTTCATCTCCCAATTCAGGGATTTCTGTTAATTCATCTAAATCTAAAGCGAAAGTATTACCCTCAATTTGAACGAAAGCTTCATCCTTATTTAGGTCAGTCACAGTTCCAACTAAAACTTGACCATACATTTCTGTTATATCCATATTTCACCATACTCTTTTAGTCATTTTTATTTGCTCTTATATTTTACCAGTTCACGTTACATAATACTTTGAAGAATGGTAAATTTCTAAAATTTATTCACTAGTTTTATCCTTCACAATAATTAATTAAATTTTAATTCTGATTTTATAAACTTTTTGAAGAAATACAATTGAATTATTTTTGATGTTGTGAAATAATTTCAAGTGTAGTAAGCGTTTACAGAATTAAAAATGGAAGAGGGATTTTTAGTTATGAAAATTAAAGCTGCTGTAGTTGATAAAGTAAATGATCCATTCGTTATTAAAGATGACGTTGAACTTGCTGAGATGACCGATGACGGTTTGCAAGTCAAAGTCGTAGCTTCTGGTATTTGCCATTCTGATGAAGCACTTAGAAAAGGCGATGCTGCCTTTAGTTTCCCAGTAGTACTTGGTCATGAGGGATCCGGTATTGTTGAAAAAGTCGGTAAAAACGTTACAAACTTTAAACCTGGCGACCATGTCATTATGTCCTTCTACTCATGTGGAGAATGTGACAATTGCTTAAAAGGTAAGCCAACACAATGCCGTAAATATGCCGCATCTAACCTTTCAGGTACTCGTCCAGATGGCTCTGATCATTTCACTGAAGATGGGCATCATGTCAGTGATATGTTCAATCAATCATCATTTACAACTCATACTGTAATTGATAAAAGAAATGCTGTTAAAGTTCCTAAGGACTTAGACCTTAGAAAGCTTGGACCTTTGGGCTGCGGTTACGTAACTGGTAGTGGTACAGTCTTCAATACTCTTCAACCAAAGCCTGGTGACACGATTGCCGTCTTTGGTACGGGTGCTGTTGGTCTTGCTGCTATGATGGCTGGTAAAATTTCTGGCTGTACAAAGGTTATCGCCGTTGATATTGTCGATTCACGTTTGGAATTAGCTAAGAAGATGGGCGCAACTGACGTCGTTAATAGTAAAAATGAAGATGCCGTCGAAGCTATCAAGAAGCTTACAAATGGTCTTGGCGTTGACTGGGCTGTTGATACAACCGGTGTTGCCAAAGTTATGACTGATTCGATTGCCGCTTTGACACAAGGTGGTACAACTGCTACTATCGCTGTTACACCACACAACATTGACATCAGTACTTGGAATGACCTCTGTGTTGATGATAAGAAGATCGTCGGTGTAAATATGGGTGATGCAATTCCTCAAGTTGACATCCCTCGTTTGATTGAATTTTACAAGATGGGTGTCTTCCCATTTGATCTAACTGAAAAATTCTATGACTTCGATCAAATTAACGAAGCTGATGCGGATTCAGTTAGTGGCAAAACTATCAAACCCGTTCTAATTATCGATAAAGATTACAAACCTGGTGAATAATGGTCACCTTTGGCAGACTGCTGGTTGGCAGTCTGTTTTTTATTTACTTATATGTTTTCGTAAAACATATAAGTAAACTCAAGAGTGACATTTGTCACATTGATAAATGACGAACGTTACTACTGTTAAATTTTGACAAATATTAAAATGAATTTATCAAATCAATTCAAACGAGGTATTAATTATGACTATCGTTTTACAAGTAGATCATCTTAACAAGTCATATCGAGAAAAAACTATTTTAAAAGATATAAGTTTTCATCTCGAAGATTCATCAGTCGTAGCTTTAATTGGAGTTAATGGTGCCGGCAAGACGACTCTGATCAACGCTATCCTAGAACTCATCCCCAAAGATTCCGGAACAATCCATTTTTCAATTAAAAATTGGAGGCAAATTACTGGTGTCATGATGCAAGACAACTTAATTCTAAATCGAATCAAAGTCAAAGAAATCATTAACCTCACTCGTAGTTATTTTAAAACTCCGCTTTCCTACAATACCTTAATTGATCTTTCCGGCTTAAAAGAATCCCAAAATACTTTTATCAATCAACTTTCTGGCGGTCAAAAACGTCGTCTATCTTTTGTATTAGCCTTAGCAGGTAATCCAGAAATACTATTTCTCGACGAACCGACCGTTGGAATGGACAGTATCGCAAGACAAGACTTTTGGAAGTCTATTGCTAAATTGAAACGCACTGGAAAAACTATTTTCGTAACTAGTCATTATTTGGAAGAGTTAGAAAACATCGCTGATCAAATTTTAATTCTAGAGGACAGGACTCTTACCTTCAATGGTTCACTTAAACAATTAAGAGAAACTTCCGGAAAAATTTTAATTGAATTTGACAGTCAATTATCAGCCAAAATTTTTAACGAGCTAGCTTCAATAGTTTCAGTGGAGCAGATTAATCAGCATTATCAAATTATTACTAATGATGTTAAGAAAACAATTTCTGAATTATCACCATTTTTACAAGGTATTGAGAACTTAAAAATCGATCAATCATCACTAAATTCAATCATTTTAAATTATCAGGAGAAAAGATAAATGGCTAATTACATATATCAACTAAAAATTAATTTTAAAAGAATCATCTTGCGAAACAAAGCTTTTTTCCTATTTGACATGTCTCTACCAATCGTTTTCTATCTTTTGTACACCAAAATACTTCCAAGTGGCGTTTCCACACAACAATTACAAGCATGGAACAAGGATTATTTAGTCGGCATGATGATCTATGGATGCCTTCTAGGAAGTATTATCACTACTGCCAACACCCTTTTGAATGATCAAACTTCCAACTTTAAAATATTTATTAGTCTAAAACCAATTTCCAGATTCCAATACTATTCATCGATGATGGTTATTTTTGTCACCTTAAATCTAATCGCCTCGATAGCAATCAGTATCGCCGGTATATTGATTAATGATATCACGCTTCCAATTAGCTCAATTTTCAAAATAATTTTGACCAATACAATTGGCACGATTCCTCTAATATTAATTGGCATCATGATTGCTTTTTCCAAAAGACCAGAACTAGTCAATTTGTTAACTAACCTAATCGTTTTTCCTCTAGCAATTATTAGTGGCCTATGGTGGCCAATGGAAATGATGCCAAAATGGCTCCAAACTTTTGGCAAATTACTACCAACTTATCAGCTGTCAATCATTGACAAAGCTTTCCTCAACCATACTGATCTAAATTGGTTCGGATTCATTAATATATTAATTTGGTTTGGGATATTTTCTTTGCTATTATTAATAATAAGTAAACTCCAAGGACATATTGGTATCGCCAAATGAAATCATTTATCGAAAATAAAATTCTTTTCCCAAAATATTTAGGCTTTATGCCTTATTTTTGGGTTTTTTCTTTATTTTTAATGTCAGGACAACTTCTCAGCGGAGAAAACAATTTGAATTTATTTAATATATTATTGGTGGTCATATTCTTGAAGTTTTATCACGATGGCTACTCACTTCATCGATTTATTGCCGCTGATATTGTAATCCAGTTAGTAATTGCTATTTATTTTACCCAAACCTTTCCTAACACAGGTGGCCCTTTATTTTTTATCTATACTGCCTGGCAAATTGGTTCACTGCCATTTAGTCAAAAACGCTTTTTACGATTTTATTTTCTATATTTGCTTACAATCATACTCTGCACCCTGGATAAAATTCTCCAGATTCCAATCACTCTTCATAATCTTTTTGGAATCGTAATCGTTTTAACCTTTACATTTGGCTCGCCACTAGCTTCAAGATCGTTAGGAAATTCATATCGTCGACGATACCGCATGCAACAAAACAACCGTCGTCTTGAAACAATCATCAAACAAAATGAGCGCGATCGAATTGCCAAAGATCTACATGACAACATTGGCCAATCGTTTTCAATCATTACACTAAGAGCTGAACTTGCAACCAAACTAATCGAAAAAGATCCTCAAAAGGCTTTACAACAATTAAAAGATATTACTAAAACTTCTCGTGAAGATTTGAATCTAGTTCGAAAAATTGTTGCGAATTTAAATGAAAAAACCATTGCTAGTGCAATGATCGAAGAAGAAAAAAATTTAAGTATCGCTAATATCCGACAGATTTCGATTAATGAACAACTCAGCAATGAATGGCCAAAGAATATTCAGCACGTTTTAGCCTCAATTATTAAAGAAACCACGACTAACGTTCTTAGATATAGTCAAGCTAATAACATGAAGTTTTTCTTTCAAGAAGACGATAATAATTTTCTGCTTGAAATTTCTGATGACGGAATCGGATTTAAAAACAATAAAGAAAATCAATCATTTGGTATCGAAGGTATGAAAAAACGCTTAATTGATTTCGATGGTCAGTTAGAAGTGATTTCTCAACACGGTGTAAAGCTTAAAATAACTATTCCTCGAAAGGACTAATATGATCACTATTTACCTTGCTGAAGATCAAGAAATGCTAAATTCAGCACTTTCAGCTATTTTAGATTTAGAAACTGATTTCAAAATTGTCGGTTCAGCAACTGATGGACAAACCGCTCTCCAACAAATTATTAATTTGCAACCGGAAATTGCCATACTTGATATTGAGATGCCAAAAATGACTGGATTAGAAGTTGCCAAACAACTCAGAATTATTGATCAAGATATCAAACTGATAATTCTAACGACTTTTGCTAGAAAAAACTATTTTGAATCCGCTGTAAGTAATCGAGTAAATGCCTATCTTTTAAAAGACAGTCCAACTGATGTCTTGGTAGGAACTATTCATCAAATCCTGAGTGGTAAGACGATTTATGATTCGGCTTTGGTTTCAACCATTTTAAGCGCTTCTAATAATCCACTTACAAAACAAGAGCTAAAAATCATGAAAGAATTTTCTCAAGGTAAAAGCACACAAGAAATTTCAAAAACTGTCTTTTTGTCTTACGGAACTGTTCGAAATTATATCTCCTCCATTCTCAGCAAGACTGGAACTCATTCACGGATTGAAGCTTTGAATGTTGCTAAGAAAAACGATTGGATGTGAACCACATCGGTACTAAAGTACCGAGCTTCTAGGAACATTCCATACTTCCCAACTAGTATTTCAACCAGTCGGTAGAGGCTAGAACTATTTTACTAAGGCTTGTTCCAAGCCATGATTCAATATATTTTTACTTGCATTGATGTCACTGGATATTACAACTAGGACAATCCCATTCTCTAATATCTAACTCATGTTTACCATCATCGTAACCACATTTTGAACAGATTTGACTAGTTTTGAATGGATTAACAATTAGAAGTTTCTTGCCGTACCATCCACATTTGTATTCAAGTATTATCCTTAATGCTCTCCATGATTGATTAGCGATAGCGCGTGATAGTTTATGATTACCAAGAAGATTTTTGGTTTTCAAATCTTTAATAACAATCAAATCATTATTTTCAACTAATTCACGAGTTATTTTATGAAGATAGTCTTTTCTTTGATTAGCTATCTTCTCACTATACTTAGCTGCCATGAGTTTTGCTCTTGTATAGTTCGAATATTGTTCTAAAGGCTTTGGATCAATCAATCCAAATTTCTTTTTATACTGGATATCTTTTAGAGCTTACGTACGTCTTCTAGCTAATCGTTTTTCCCAATAATGTTTCTTTTTAGCAAGTTTCTTATCAAAATGGATAGTTTTATACTTACTTCCATCTGAACAGATAACTAAATTTGAGACCCCCATATCAAGGCCAACAAGGTTATTGGTTTTTGGCAATTGAACTATATCTTCATCGACTGTCAAAACCGCATAATATTTACTAGTTGATGATTTATGAATAGTCACATACTTGATGATACTAGAGACAGCTCTCTTGTTCTTATATTTCATTACTCCAATTGTTCCAAACAAAGCGGTTAGCACCAAAGTTATATTCAATCAGTTCTCTTTAGTAACTATCTGGAGAGATACGTAATTTGATACCTTTTAATACCATATGAACTCCCTTCTGTAATTTGATATTGTAATTATATCACGTAAAAGGAACATATGTTTGCAAAAACACCTAAAATCGCTAATTGAGAAAACACGGCAATAAATTACCATGTTTTCTCAATTAGTGATTTTTATAAATTTCAAGCCTAGTGTTACATAACATTAATTAAAATAAGTTGTACACAATCTCTGTAAAACCAAAAAAGTGTCTGCGATAAGACAAACACTTCACCCTTCTAATTATATTTCTGTACTCTTTTATTTAACCTATGTTCATTAATTGCGCCTAACTACTTGATCTCATCACTCTGAGCATTCTCCTGTAGTCTCTTTAATAAAACATCAGCAATACCTTTAACTTGCTTGTCACCATCACGCTGGGACAAGCGATAGCCAACAAAATAAGGTGAAACAACGTATCTAGCTTCTATTTTACAAATAATTTTCTTACCAATTTTATAAAAGAAAATATTATAGGAATTAAATTTACCACCATACAGATCATCCAAAACATACTTGACTGTAACTCGAGTAAATTCAGCCAAATCATCAATATACTTAGGATTGTTGATCACGACATTAAATTCGACAAATCCCATGATTGGCTTTTCCGAAACATTCACGTTGATATGCTTTGAATTAAAAACATCCATTCCAGTGAAATTTTCTTCTTCAATGTGTTTATAGCCATCAATTTTATCCAAACCAATAATTTGAAAATGCGGATGACGCAAAGAACCTCCAGACATTGGTCCAAAATTCTTATACATCAATACACTTTCGTATTTTTTACTTTGAATCATTTCATTCCAACAATGATAGATAAATTCAAATACTTCCTGATTCTTTTTAACCGAGTAATTTGAAATATCCCCTTGATGGTCACTAGATTCGATCACCAAAGTCTGATTAGTATCTTTTAATGTTTTAAACTTGTTTTCTAACCAAATCATATCATTTTTTTGTTCAATGATATTGGTAAGATTTTTAGTGTCACAAAATGGACAATAATCTTTTTTCTTTTCAACGTCTCTTGGTTTTCCTTTAGCTTGTTCAATCTCAAAAACAAGTACATCTTTATTCGACAATCTTACACCTCAAAAATTTTTTATTAATATGATAATAACGCAAACACAAAAAAACCGAAAGAAACTCGTCAGTCTCTTTCAGTTTTTTATATTTTAAAACAGATTTAATTTTTATTTAAAAATTAAAGTGAACGTGAAGCACCCTTGTATACAACACCACGTCTTGAATCAACAGTAACAGTGTCACCATCTTTAACAAGTGATGTAGCATTCTTAGCACCAACGACAACTGGTAGACCCATAGCAATACCAACAACGGCTGCATGTGATGTCAAACCACCATTTTCAACAACTACGGCACTAGCTTTTTCAAGAGCTGGTAGGTAGTCCTTGTCTGTCATCTTTGTAACAAGAATGTCGCCTTCGTTAACTTTCTTGTTTGCTTCTTCAGCTGAGTTTGCAACTACAACGTTACCAACAACTGATTCTTCACCAACACCTTGGCCTTTAACCAATGTTGAACCGATCAATTGAACCTTCATAACGTTTGTTGTACCACTTTCACCAACAGGAACACCGGCAACGATAAGAATTAAGTCACCTTCCTTAGCAAAGCCAAGTTCTTGAGCTTTCTTAGCAGCTAAGTCAAACATTTCATCAGTGTTTTCTGGCTTGTCAGCAACAACTGGATCAACACCCCAGTTAACTGTTAAACCACGTTGTGTCTTTTCATCAAATGTGATAGCAAGAATATCGGCACTTGGACGGTACTTAGAAATCATACGTGCAGTGTAACCACTCTTTGTAGCAGCAACAATTGTGTTAATGTTCAATTCTTCAGCAGTTCTAACAACTGATTCACCGATTGATTCTGTAACGTTTGAACCTTTGTAATCTTCGAATCTTTGGATTGCCAGTGCGTTAGTCTTGTCAAGTTGTTGTTCCGTACGTTCGTCGATACGAGCCATAGCTGCAACAGCTTCTACAGGGTAGTCACCGTTAGCACTTTCACCTGAAAGCATTGTAGCATCTGTACCATCAAGAACAGAGTTAGCAACATCAGTAACTTCGGCACGTGTAGGACGTGGGTTTTCTTGCATTGAATCAAGCATTTGTGTAGCAGTGATAACTGGTTTACCTAATGCGTTACACTTCTTGATCAATGATTTTTGAACAAATGGTACGTTTTCAAATGGAATTTCAACACCCATGTCACCACGAGCAACCATCAAACCATCTGAAACTTTAAGAATAGAATCGATGTTATCGATACCTTCTTGTGATTCAATCTTAGGGAAAATTTGTACATATTCACAATGTTTTTCTTCTAGGATTTCACGAATATCTAGGACATCTTGAGCTTTACGAACGAATGATGCTGAGATAAAGTTGATACCTTCATCAAGACCGAAACGAATATCGTCTGAATCTTTTTCAGTAATACCAGGTAGACGAACTTCAACACCAGGAGCATTGATACTCTTTCTTGAGCCAATCATACCTTCGTTTTGAACAACTGTAACCAATTCACGGTTCTTGTCATCTTTTTCAGTAATCTTCAAGTCAACAAGACCATCATCGATCAATACGTGACCACCAACATGTGTATCATCGTATAGTCCAGGATATGTTGAAGCAATCTTTTCAGGTGTACCTGTCAATGAGTCATCCATTGAGATACGGATTGTTTGGCCAATCTTAGCTTCAAACTTGCCGCCTTCTTGAACTGTAGTACGGATTTCAGCACCCTTAGTATCAAGAACGATACCAACAGTCTTTCCAGTAATCTTTTCAGCTTCGTGTACCATTTCCATACGAGCTTTGTGTTCTGCATGGTCACCGTGTGAGAAGTTGAAACGGAAGATGTTAGCTCCGGCTTCAATCAATTTAACGATTGTGTCAACATCGTTACTTGCAGGTCCAAGTGTACTTACAATTTTTGTTCTTTTCATCGAGAATCCCCTTTTCTTGTTTTCATCGTTTATTGTAACAAACATTACGAAAATATGCTTAAATTTTATGAAAATAATCTATTATCTGTTAATAGATTGATTTAAGTCATATAGAGATAAATCTGGTTTGTGCTTACTATCGAATAAGTCAAGGATATTATGAGATGTAATCTTATTATCTTCGATACCGACAGCCAATCCACCTTTGCCTTCAAGAAGAAGGTCAACAGCGTAAGCACCCATCTTACTTGCTAGAACACGATCTCTAGCAGTTGGTGAACCACCACGTTGCACATGTCCTAGAACAGTTGCACGTGTTTGGAAATCACCGTACTTGTCCAATTCGTCCATGAAGTCTTGAGCATGCATAACACCCTCAGCAAGAACAATAATCATATTCTTATTGCCCTTTTCACGTCCTTCTTTGACACGTTCAGCAATTTCTTTAATATCAAAATCACGTTCTGGAACAACAATTTCTTGTGCTCCACCAGCAACACCAGCCCAAAGAGCCACGTCACCAGCACCTCTACCCATTACTTCAACAACGAAAGTTCTTTCGTGAGAAGAAGCAGTGTCTCTTAACTTATCAATGGCGTCAACAGCAGTTGATACAGCTGTATCGAAACCAATTGTGAAGTCAGTAAAAGGAATATCGTTATCGATTGTTCCTGGTAGTCCAACAGCATTGTAACCATGTTCTGTCAAACGCAAAGCACCGTGATAAGAACCGTCACCACCGATAACAACCAAAGCATCGATACCGAATTTCTTCAATTGTTCGATACCTTTAAGTTGTCCTTCGACTTTAGCGAATTCAGGATATCTTGCGGAATGCAAGAATGTTCCACCACGTTGAATACGGTCAGATACGTCATCACTTGTTAGTTGGAAAATATCGCCAGCAACAAGTCCTGCATATCCATAATTGATACCATACACTTCAAGCCCTTTATCAATGGCTCTACGTGTCACTGCTCTAATAGCAGCATTCATGCCAGGGGCATCTCCACCACTGGTCAAAATACCAATACGCTTCATTTGTTCACACTCCAAAATTATTTGTTTCTAAAACAAAACCTAATCAAATATAACATTTTTATAGGTTAGTTTGTAGAGCTGAAAACGTTTTTAGATGAATTTAATGCTCTTTTTTTACAAAAACACTTCTTTTACCCAAAAAGTTCTCTAGACGACTCTGCACATTACTATTAAAGCCTATCCATCGACTAGATTTCAACAGTAATGCCTGATGATTTTTCTCACGGTAAACAATCACCGGCATTTTACCTGGAAATTTTTCAATCAGTCGATATAATTTATCCAAATTATCAGGCGTGTCAAGCTTTTTAGATACTTTTAAATATAATTTTTCATTCGGCAATTGTATCGTAAATTGTTTAGGATCAGCTAGACGATCACCGATAAATTCTAAATCTCCTCGTTGACCAAGATTGCTGTGACCAAAGAATAGAAAAATCTTTCCATCCAATTCCATATTCTCTATTTTCTGAAAAACACGGGGAAAAATTGTAACTGAAATACTACCAGTTTCATCTTCAATCGTCATAAAACACATTCTTTGACCTTTTTTCGTCCGAATTACCCGCAAATTCTTAACTAAACCAAGAACTTTTACAGAAATTCCTTGAAAATTATTTAATTCTGAAATTTTTGTGGTTTTCGTTTCCAACATTTTGTCACGAAACTTCTCGACTGGATGTCCCGATACGTAAACTCCAAGATATTCTTTTTCTTGATTTAAACGTTCCGTTAAAGTGAAATCATCAACTTCATGTTTTTTAGGATCTAGAACATCAAAAAGTGATAAGTTATTACCCGCCAACTGAATACTCTCAATTAAGTCGCGAAAATCATACAGCAATTCCTTGCGATTACGGTTAAACGAATCGAAGGCTCCTGCTAAGATCAAAGGTTCCAAATAATCACTTTTGACGAACCTCGTATCAATTCTCTGTAAGAAATTAAGCGCACTCGTGAAGGGACCATTCTTTTGACGTTGTTCAACAATATCTCGTGCCAAATCACGTCGCATCCCTTTAACACTTAAAAGACCAAATCTAATTGATTTATTTTCGGATTGAAATTCCAGATCACTTTGATTGATATCAACATTTAAAATTTTTATTTTTTGATCCTTCGCGTCTTGAATATAAGTAGCAACTTTTGATTCGTTATTTAGATTTGAATTCAACAAACAGCTGTAAAAAATATCCGCAAAATGTACTTTGATATAGGCTAGCCAAAAGGCAATCATTGAATAGGCTACTGAATGGGACTTATTAAAACCATAATTACCAAATTTTTCAATATATTGATAAACTTTCTCAGCCGCTTCCTTTGAATGTCCATGAGAAACTGCACCATCAATAAATTTTTGACGATTCTCTTCAATCAATTTTTCATTTTTCTTACTGATTGCTCGCCGTAAAATATCAGCCTGAGCTAACGTAAAATGAGCCATTTCTGAAGAGGCCTGCATTACTTGCTCTTGATAGACCAAAACACCATAAGTTGGTTCCAAAATCTTTTTCAATGACGCATCCGGATAAGTGACAGGCTCCTGTCCATGCTTACGAGCAATAAAAGTTGCAATATTTTGCATAGGTCCAGGTCGATATAATGCATTAGTAGCCACAATATCATCAAATTTAGTTGGTACTAGACGACGTAAAACACTCCGAATCCCATCAGATTCAAATTGAAAGACACCATCAGTCGCTCCTCTTTGAAAAATCTTCAATGTGGCTGGATCATTTAAAGGAATCTTCTCTGGAATAAATTCACGACCATACGTATTGGAAATTTGATTAATTGCCGAATCGAGAATGGTCAAATTCTTTAAACCTAAAAAGTCCATTTTCAACAGGCCAACACTTTCAACATTGTTTTTAGTCTGCTGAGTTAAATTTATCCCATCATCTTCTAATTGAACCGCTACAATGTCGGTCATGGGCTTTTTACTTAAGACTATTCCTGCCGCATGGGTCGAATAATGTCTTGGTATTCCTTCAAGCCTAGTTGCAACCTGATAGATCAATTTGTTCTCACGTGATTCATTGATCAGATTACGCAATGAGCTAGATTCATCAAAAGATTCCTGAAGCGTAATATTTAATTTTCTAGGAATGGCATTAGACCACTGAGACATTTGAAATTGAGTTTGACTAAAAGTCCGGGCAATATCTCTTAAGGCCATCTTGGCAGCCAAAGTTCCAAAGGTAATAATCTGTGCCATATGATCTGAACCATATTTCTCGTGCATATACATGACCATTTCATCCCGTCGGTCATCTGGTAGATCCAAATCAATATCCGGCATATTTACTCTTTGAGGATTCAAAAATCTTTCAAACAACAAATCATACTTTATTGGATCGACTTGGGTAATTCCTAAACAATAAGAAACTAGTGATCCAGCGGCTGACCCACGCCCTGGTCCTGTTTTAATACCGATTTCATGTGCATGCTTGATAACATCCCAAACAATTAAAAAATAGTCTGAGAAGCCCATTTTTTCGATCACAGACAATTCGTAATTCAATCTATCAAGATAATCAGTGGAAATTTGATTATCCAAACGTTTAGCTAAACCTTTTTTAGTCAAACTAGTTAAAAAATCAATTGATGGTTCAGCATGTGGCGTCTCAAATTTAGGCAGTTGTGTCTCTTTAAATTCAATTTCTACGTTACATTCTTCCGCAATCTGATCAGCATTTTGAATCGCCTGATCCAAATCAACTTGAGCAAAATCATTAGTAAACGTTTCTGCTGAATGTAAATAGTGATCACCTTGTTCAACAATTTGCGCTAAATTCTCAAATCTCTGGCCAGTCCGAAGATAATTGACCACTTGATAAGCGAGATGATCGTTTTCGTTCACATACCTGACATCACTTAAGGCAACCACTGGTAAATCATTTCTTTGTCCTGCTGTTCGAATTTCCTTAACATTTTCAATCTGATGCGAGTAGATACCGATTCCTAAAAATAATGAATTATCATCAACAAGGTTCTTTAAATTATCTAAATAACTCTGTTTTTCGACAATCGTCAAAAGTTCGGTTTCACTAGCAGGCGTGATTACAAATAAATTAGTTAAATACTCTTCCAATTTTGACAAAGCCACCGTGTCATTTGACATGACTATCGAAGAAATTTTAATCAAATTCTGATATCCACTTTGATTTTTGGCTAAAAGTATCAAAGGATATGTATTTTCTGTATCGACTAAGCCTGAAGTTTCAATTGTCAAACCAATGATTGGCTTGATTCCAATTTTTTTAGCATATTTATAAAAGTCAATTGAACCATACAAATTATTCAAATCGGTTAAGGCCAAGGCTGTATAACCTCTTTTTTTAGCCTCGTCCAAAAGCTCGGTAAGTTTTGCGGGACTATGCAGTAGACTATAACTACTCATCACTTGTAGCTGTGCTTGCAATTTACCGCCCCCTTTAGTTAAAATTATATCAAAATCAAGTAGAAGTTTATTGGGTAAAACCCTTTTTTGTGCTAAACTACTTGAGAAAGTGAGATGGAAGAAATGAGATATATTGCTGTAATTTTCTGGTCAATCATGCTTGGTCAAGTTGCCGGCTTCATCGGTGGTGCTTTGAACCAACAAACTTACAATATGAATTATTCTATCATTATTAGTATAGTATTTGCTGTCATCTTCAGTGTCATTCCATTGATTCTTGACAGTTCTGTAAAAGATGAAAAACAACAAAAAAACGCTTAATAATTTAGGCGTTTTTTTGTTTGGTCAAAATAAAAGAGCGGGACATAACATGGTCAGCTTTCGAGCATTAAGGCAAATAGCACCGGGTAATCGTTCTTTGATTACCCGGTGCTATTTGTTTTAAGCGGAAAAAGCTATGTTATGTTCCGCGTTTATGCTGCAAGTTTAGTAGTAAAAAATAGTTATGTCCCAGACTCTTTTTTTAGTATTTGGTGATATACAAATAAAATTCTTTAGTTGTTAAATTAATATTGTAATTCACACCATTTGAAGTGATCTGACTCATTGAAGTCTTAGTAGAATTCTTATCAGCATTCTTAGTCTGCTTGCCAAATTCTTTCAAGACTTTCTCACCATCAGCACCCAAAAGTTTAGATACGATCATCAGATCGGTCGCCATATTTTTTTGACCGGATTTTGATTTCAAATCCTTATATGAAAACTTAGTGGCAACGCCCATTAACTGGTTGTTTTGAACGTTGAAGTACCATTTTGTTCCGTCATTCTTTTTATGTGTCGTGATGCCATTTTTTGAAATCAACTGCAATTGATCATTTGATTGCCCCATTGACAACATCGTATAGTTATACGTTTGTGCAAAAGTCAGGTAATCTGTTAAAGCTTTAGCTTTTTTTACTTTTACTAATTTTGTTTCCGTATTTTTCCCATTGACCGCTTTGATTCTTACATTCTGGTCATTATTAGAAACTGGAACCGAGATAGCAAAGTGTCCACCATCTACCGCAACTTTCTTTGTTGTTCCATTAACGGTATAAGTCAGCTTTTGATAATTTGCGGCACGACCCTTAACGATAGCCACCAAACCATCAGCACTGTATGATTTTTTCGTCGTTGATAAGCTTAATTCTGAACACCCAGTAAGCATTAAAAAGAATAGTGGAATAACCAACAAAAATAAATATTTTAGTTTTCTCATAGTTGTTTCCCCACTCGTTTAAAATATTAAAAAAAAGCCAAGACCAATTGACTTGACTTTTAATTAAGCTTCTTTGTTATCACTGATAACTTTTTCACCCTTGTACATACCTGATGGTGAAACGTGATGACTTAAACGGTATTCGCCAGTAGCAACGTCGAATTGCATGTTTGGTGTACTTAGCTTAAGATGTGCACGTCTTTGACGCTTTCTTTGTTTTGATGTCTTTCTCTTTGGAACTGCCATATTTAAAAAACTCCTTTATTTGTATTACTTAATCAAATCTAACGTTTAATATAATACTATCATAAAAACGTTTGAGCAAGCAAAATTACTATTTTGTTTGCTTTTTTGCATTATTTTCTTTCAATGCATCGGCAATTTGACTGTCATGAGAAACTTTTACATTGGAAATTTGTTTCTGAGCATGACGGTTTAGTTTGTCATCCTTTTTCTTACCAGTACTTGCCAATAACAACGTGATAAGAGCCCCTAATAACAATGAGACAATGATCAAAATGATCAATGGTAATTTTACACGCGTGAATCCAAAACTGACTGTAACTGGATTCACATTTAACACGGCAAAAATTACTACAATCAATGCAATGACTAATCCTATGACAAATCTTGTTTGCTTCCCATTACCATTCATAATTTTATCCTCGATTATTTACGATTTCCTAATGTAGCAGCAAAATAATCCCCTAAACTTGGAGCTAATTTATACAATACTGCTGCTAATTCCATAATTCTTGGACGATTGATCTCACGTTTGTTTTTATTAAACGTATTCACGATCTCCCAAGCCAATTTATTTGGATCAAGCACGAAATTCTTCACCGATTCAAGATACGTTCCGTTGTGATCAGCCACACTGAAGAAATTAGTGTCTACAGGGCCTGGATTGATAGTTGTTACCAAAACACCCATAGGCTTCAATTCAAGTCTTAGACCGTCTGAAAATGCGATTACGGCTGCTTTAGTTGCTGCATAAGCAGCAGACTTTGGTGTTGTGATCTTACCAGCCATTGAGCCAACATTAAAAATGTGTCCCCGTCCTTCGTCGATCATCTTTTCAGCCACTAGACGTGTCAACAACATTAAACCAAGAACGTTAACCCGAAACATTTTTTCAATTTTACCAAAATCAGTCTCTAAGAAATTAGAAAAATCTCCAAAGCCAGCAGCATTGACTAAAACATCAACGCTATCGGTTATTTCAAAAATTTTTTCAACACCTGAACTGATTTGCTCTGGATCACTCATATCAATACTGATAAATTCATGTTCTGCACTCTCTGCCCCAACACGAATACACTCATTTTTAACTTGTAAGAGTTTATCTTGATTACGAGCAATCAAAATCACGTTAGCTCCTGAAATTGCAGCATTAACTGCAACATCTTTGCCGATTCCAGAAGACGCACCAGTGACAACAACTGTTTGATTCAATAAATTAACCATGATCATCCTCTTTTCTATTTAAAGGGTACTTCAAACAAATCAAAATCTTTAGCAACTTTAGTATTCTTAAAGATCTTTTGGGCTTCTTTTTGCAAGACTAAAGCCCCTCTACCAGTATATCTAGCAGAAATATGGGTTAGAATCAAGCTTTTAGCGTGACTTCTTTTGGCCACCTCAGCTGCTTGAGTCGCTGTGGAATGGAAATAGTTATACGCCAATTTCTTTTCATCATTTGAAAAAGTTGACTCATGAACGATAACGTCAGCATTTTCACACAATTTATCGATTTCTGGCGTGTAGCGTGTATCAGAAATAATCGTAACGATCTTACTTGGTTTCTCAGGACCGATAAAGTCTTGACCATTGATGACTGTTCCATCATCTAATGTAACCGTCTTACCAGCCTTCAGTTGTCCAAAAATTGGGCCATTGGGAATATGATACTTAGCTAAATCATCGACCAGCAATTCACCCACGCGTGGTTTTTCAACTACTCGATAACCAAAGCAAGTTACTCGATGCTTCAATTCACCAGCATAGACTTTAAAAGTACTATCGTTGAAAATTTCACCACCTGTTTTCAATTCGATGAATTTAATTGGGTAACTTAATTTACTACCTGTTACCTTTAAAGATGTTTCAACAAACAGTTTTACACCAACGGGACCATAAATTTCTAAAGGCTCATTACCACCTTGATTTGAGCGACTAGCCAAGAGACCTGGCAAGCCAAAAATATGATCACCATGTAAGTGAGTAATGAATATCTTGGTGATTTTACGTGGTTTAATTGTGGTTCTTAATATTTGATGCTGTGTTGCTTCACCAACATCGAAAAGCCAAACTTCATTTCTTTCATCTAGCATTTTCAAGGCTGTACTAGAAACGTTGCGTCCTTTTGAAGGGACCCCAGCGCCTGTTCCTAAAAATTCTAATTCCATAAATAATTCCTATTCTACTTTTTATCTAATGTTTTCAAAATTTCTTTTGCAACAAAAGAAGTGTAATACATTGAACCTTCAGGATTTGGATGGACATTATCACCATAGAACCAATCAGTGTGGCCTTGTGACATATCGTACCAATCAATCACTGTTAGGTTCTTATACTTCCCTGCAGCTTCATTTAAGACATTATTAACTGTCTTTTCCCATGGTCTAGTTGGAACGTGAACGTTGATCCAATATACATGACGGCTTGGTCCGACCATATCCATAACCTGACCAATTTGTTGCATATTGAAAGGACCGTTAGTTCCTAAACCGATTAGAACATTTTGTGCCAAAACACCTTGACTCTTATAATTCTGCAAAATGTCCAAACTGGCATTTAATTGACGGCTGACAGCAGCATCGACAATAACCTTTTTATCATCAAATAGTTTCAAGAAATTATCTGATCCATCAGCCATGACAGAATCTCCGACTGCTGTCAAAGGAACATCCTTCAAGCGTTGCAGATCAATCTGAGTGAGACCATATTTCTCAAATTCAGTATTGATTGGATTGTCTTTAGCTGCCTTTTTATAGCGCTCATAATCGGCATCTGACATCTTACCTGTAACATTTTTTTGTTTCTCTTTGTTTTTCTTCAAATTCTCAATTGCTTTTTGTTTCTTTTTCTTATTAGCTTTTTCATTCTTATTGATCTTATTAGCTAATTGACTGTGGTTGGCGTTAGGGTTTGGTGCATCCACTGCCTTTACCACACCGTAACATCCCGTGATTCCAATGATAGCAATCACTAAGGCCAAAACACGTTGCAAACTTGATGATGAACGGAAGAAATTCTTAACATCACTCCATTTAGCGTGTGCTAATGGTTGCTCAACAAATCTGAAAGAAAATTCCGTTACCAAAACAATTAAAATTACTTCGATCACAGGATACAAAATTGGATGATCAGCAATATTTTTGAATTTCGATTCAAAGAAAATCATGACTGGAAATTGATAAAGGTACAAGCCATAACTTCTTGATCCAACATAATGGAAAACTTTATTTGATAGTAATCCATTCCACATTGAATCTGGATGAGCTACCACAGCAATGAAAATACATGTTGTTACAGAGAAAATAAACATCCCACCACGATACAGGATCGGATCAGAGTCTTTAATCGTAAAGATCATCAAAAGCATCAAAGCAAATGAAAGTAAACCAATTAGATTTAATTTCCATTTATCGCTCTTATGCAAGCCAGACTTTAATTTTTCAGCTGGCCAGATCAAAGCCAATCCACATCCCAAAAGGATCGAGTACAATCTTGTATCAGTTCCGTAGTAAATTCGACTAGGATCAACACCAGGTTTATAGAGCATAGCCATCCAAATAGCTGAAGCTATCGAAACTACCATGGCAAAGCCGAATATTCGGCTCTTTTTGACATGAAATTTGCTAAACAAAATCAAAAGAATTGGCCAAATAATATAAAATTGACCTTCAATTGACAATGTCCATAAATGAGTGAACGGCGATTCATTATTAGCGAATCTTTCAAAATAAGATTGGCCATTAAAAATTTGCCACCAGTTATACACGTTCAATATATTTGTTGCGACGATCTGATCAAAATGATAGAGCAAATCTTTTAAAAATAAGACAATATAAGCCCCAGAAGCAAGTAAAACAAACAGCATCCCTGGATAAAGTCTTTTAATTCTTTTGACATAAAAATTACTTAATGAGAATGAACCACCATAATCAACAGTATTAAAGAAATGATCTGTGATTAAGTAACCCGATATTAGGAAAAAAATTGGCACACCCAAATATCCGCCGGAAAAAACGTTAGGATTCAAGTGATACATGATAACACCAATAACCCCTAAAGTACGTAGTCCATCAAATCCAGTAATAAATCTTCTTTTCGGTGATTTATTCATATTATATAGCCCCTAAATAAATTCAAAAGTGAAATCGAGAATTGTGACTGAATCTCCTGATTCAGCACCTGCATCAATCAATGCATCTTCAATTCCCATTGATTTTAATTGTCTAGCAAAGCGCATAATTCCATCTTGGTGATCCAAATTAGTTCTTTGCAACAATAGTTCAACCTTAGCACCTTTAACAACAAAGCTGTGTTCACCATCTTTTTCAACTGTGAAGGCTTTTTGTTCAGGTTCATAATTGTATTCTTTTGTATCGTCTGTTTGTACATCAAAGTGAATTGGTTCTGCCTTCGACAATACTTCACTCGTGTGATTCATCAATTGTTTGACACCAGTATGTTGAATACTAGAGATTGGGAAGATATCGACATCTTTATCCAATTTTTCTTTAAAATCTGCCAAACGTTCTTCTGAACCAGGAATATCTAACTTAGTAGGTACGATAATTTCTGGACGTTTCAAAACGTTCTCATCATAGTTACCTAATTCTTTTCTAATTGCTAAATAGTCTTCATAAGGCTCTCTACCATTGTTAGGATCCATGTCTACTAAATGCAAAATAACTCGAGTTCTTTCGACGTGACGCAAGAATTGGATACCTAGACCAACACCATTTGATGCTCCCTCAATCAGACCTGGTAAATCGGCAATAACGAAATCTTGACCGTTATCCAACTTAACCATCCCTAAATTAGGTGACAAAGTTGTAAAGTGATAAGCGGCAATTTTAGGTTTAGCCGAAGTTGCTACTGACAATAGAGTCGATTTACCTACTGAAGGGAATCCGACCAAACCAACATCAGCAATCAATTTCAATTCCAGTTTTAAATGCTTCTCCTGGCCTGGTTCACCATTTTCAGCGATTTCTGGAGCTTGGTTTTTCGAATTGGCAAAGTGAATATTACCTCGTCCACCATTTCCACCTTTTGCTACTACTAATTCTTGATTATTTTCTGTAAGATCACCAACTAATTTTCCAGAATCTTCATCATAAACAGAGGTTCCTGTTGGAACTACGATATAGACTGGATCAGCTTTGTGACCATACATTCCTTTAATTTGACCATTTTGACCAGGTTGAGCTTTAAAAATCCTCTTATATCTAAAGTCCATCAAGGTATTCATACCCTCATTAGCCTTTAAAATAATATCTCCACCACGGCCTCCATCACCACCTGAAGGTCCACCGAGGGGAACATACTTTTCATGACGAAAGGCAACAGCGCCGTCGCCACCCTTTCCAGATCTTACGGTGATTTTAACGTTATCTACAAACATTAAAATCCCCCTTTCTAAACTTAATTATCATTTCTAAATTTTAGCACAAAATCAGACTTCATAATACTTGGAACTATGGTCAATTGTCCAGTTTTTTATTAATTGGTAAATATCACTTGAAAGAAATTGACCGTTTTTGAGATTTTTTGATTGATTTTGACCGAAAATGGTGTATTATATTTCTTGCGAGGTGATGAAAGTGCTTACCGAAGAAAGGCAACAAATTATTCTAGAACAATTAAAAATACATAATATTGTCAAACTACACGATTTGATTCCACTGACTGGTGCTTCCGAGTCCACCTTGCGTCGTGATCTGCAAGATTTGGAAAATTGTCACAAATTATTACGGATTCACGGTGGTGCTCAAAACGTTATTTCATTACATGAGGAACCGGCCCTTTCCCAAAAAGCAGCCGTGCATATTAATGAAAAGAAAATGATCGGTCAAACAGCCGCAAATTTAGTTCGAAATCATGAAGTTATCTTCCTAGATTCAGGGACGACGATTTCTTTCATGATTCCGTATTTAATTGAACATACAGACTTGTTAGTCATTACCAATAGTGTCGATAACGCTTCGATGTTGGCCGATTACAACGTGAACACATTTATTCCGGGGGGAAAATTAAAGTCATCTACTAAGGCTTTGGTTGGTTCAAATATCATTCAGACTCTAGAAAAGTATCATTTTGATCGTGCTTTTCTAGGAGCAAATGGTTTCTCGATTGATGCTGGGTACACTACACCTGACCCTGAGGAAGCAGCGATCAAGAGTTTGGCAATCAAACAATCCAATCAATCCTATGTCTTATCTGATAGTTCCAAGTTTTCGCAAGTTAGTTTCAGTCGTTTTGCTACTTTAGATGAGGTTCCATTAATAACTAGTAAGCTATCAGAAAAAGAAGCTAATTCTTTGACTAAATATACCAAGATTACGGAGGCAATCTAATTGATTTATACAATTACAGTTAATCCTTCAATTGATTATGTCCTACAATTGAAGAATTTAAATACTGGTGAGGTCAATCGTACCCAAAACGATGTCAAACTCCCTGGTGGAAAAGGTATCAACGTTTCCCGAATTATGAAGGAATTAAAAATTGATTCAACTGCCCTAGGCTTTGTTGGTGGTGCCACTGGTTCGATGTTTCAAGAACTATTAGCACAACACAATTTAAAAACAGCCTTTACTAAGGTAAAAGAAGACACAAGAATCAACGTCAAGATCAATGCTGTTGATCAAAATGAAGAAACTGAAATCAACGGTGCTGGTCCTGCTATCACTAGTGATGAACGTCAACAATTCATTGATGGACTAGATGGTGTTGGTGACGGTGATATTGTTGTCATGGCTGGAAGCCTTTGTAAAAATCTAGATGCAAGTTTTTATTTAGATATTGCTAAAAAAATTCAAGCTCAAGGTGCTGAATTCATCATTGATACTACTGGACAAGCATTGTTAGATACTTTGCCATTACATCCACTAGTAGTTAAACCAAACCATCATGAATTGGCCGAGTTATTCAACGTTGAATTTAAAGATCAACAAGAAATCATCACTTATGCTCGTAAGCTATTGGAAAAAGGCGCTAAACACGTTTTAGTTTCAATGGCTGGTGATGGTGCACTCTTAGTAACAAAGGACAAAGCTTACAAAGCCAATGCTCCTAAGGGTACAGTTATTAACTCAGTTGGTGCTGGCGATTCAATGATTGCTGGTTTTGCTGGTACATTTATGGAAACAAAAGATCCAATTGAAAGTTTCCATATGGGAGCAGCTTGTGGTTCAGCTACTGCATTTAGTCAAGATATAGCTGTTAAAGAAAAAATTGACGAAGTTTACAAACAAATTAATATTACAGAAGTTTAATTGAGGGGGACTCTTAATAATGGACTTGAAACAATTATTGTTAAAAGACGCCATGATTATGGACTTGAAAGCCACTACCAAAGAGGAAGCCATTGAAGAAATGGTTGATAAGTACTATCAAGTTGGCGTGATCGATGATAAAGATCTATATAAATCCGATATTTTAAAACGTGAAGCTCAAACAAGTACTGGTATTGGTGATGGAATCGCTATGCCACATGCTCGTGACAAAGCCGTTAAAAGAGCAACTGTGTTGTTTGCCAAAAGTGAAAAAGGTATTGATTACAAATCACTTGACGGACAACCTGCTTATCTATTCTTTATGATTGCTGCTCCAGACGGTGCTGATAATCTACATTTACAAGCACTAGCTGCACTTTCATCACTTTTGATCAACCCTGAGTTGGTTAAGAATTTAAAGGCTGCCAAAACAGCTGATGAAGTTCAAAATTTATTTGACCAAGCAATGAAAGAAAAAGAAGCAAAAGATAAGGCCGATGAAGAAAAAGAAAAAGCCAAGGCTGCTGCAGCTGCTGCTCAAACTGACTCGGATAAGAAAAAGCCTTACGTCGTTGCTGTTACTGCTTGTCCAACTGGTATCGCCCACACTTACATGGCTGAAGCTGCTCTAAAAGAACAAGCTGAAAAAATGGGAATTGATATCAAAGTTGAAACTAATGGCTCCGAAGGTGTCAAACATAAGTTGACTGCCGACGAAATCAAACGTGCTGACGGTGTTATTATCGCCGCTGATAAAAAAGTTGACATGCCTCGTTTCGATGGCAAACATTTAGTTAACCGCCCTGTCAGTGATGGTATCAACAAAGCTGAGGAATTGATTAACTTGGCTGCTGATCAAAAAGCTCCTGTTTTCCATAACGAAGGTGGAAACACTGATGCATCTGATGACGATGAAGAAGAAAAGAAATCACTATGGTCAAGAATTTATGCTGATTTAATGAACGGTATTAGTAACATGTTGCCATTCGTTGTCGGTGGTGGTATCTTGATGGCCCTTTCCTTCTTATTAGAGAATTCCGTTGGTGCTAAGTCACAATGGTTCCTATTCTTTAATAATGTTGGTAATTATGCTTTTAGTTTCTTGATCCCTATTCTAGCTGCATACATTGCCGTTTCAATTGGTGATCGTCCGGCTCTACTACCTGGTTTCGTTGGTGGTTATATGGCTTCACAGGCTACTGCATCAGTAGTCAGTTCTAAGAGTCCGGCCGGATTCATTGGCGGTCTTCTAGCTGGTTTTATCGCTGGTTGGGTTGTTGTATTCTTAAAGAAATCACTTAAGAAATTGCCTCAATCATTAGCTGGTCTTAAAACTATTTTGATTTATCCGGTTCTTGGATTATTAATAACCGGTGCAATCATGTACTTTGCTATTGATCCAATCTTTGCAGTTGTTAATGCTGCTATTACTCACTTCCTAGAATCAATGGGTACTGGTAACGCTGTTATTTTAGGTGCTCTACTCGGTGGTATGATGTCAATCGATATGGGTGGTCCTTTCAACAAGGCTGCTTATACATTTGCTATTGGTACATTTACAGCAACACAAGATGGTGCTTTAATGGCAGCCGTAATGGTTGGTGGTATGGTTCCACCTCTTGCAATTGCTATTGCTACAACATTTTGGAAGAATAAATTTACTGATCAAGAAAGACAAGCTGGTCTATCCAACTATATTTTAGGTATTTCCTTTATTACCGAAGGTGCTATTCCATTTGCTGCTGGAGATCCACTTCACGTTATCGGTTCTAGTGTTATCGGTTCCGCTATCAGTGGTGGTTTAACACAACTATGGGGAATCAACGTTCCTGCTCCTCACGGTGGTATCTTTGTTACACCACTTGCTAATAAGCCATTGCTTTACTTATTAGCTGTAATTATCGGGGCTGTTATCTCCGGTGTTATCTACGGTGTTTGGAAACCCGCTAAAAAGAATAATAAATAAGCTGAATGTCATGAGTTTGGGACATAACTATTTTTACTCCTAAACTTGCAGCATAAACGCGGAACAGGACATAACTCTTTCCGCTTAAAACAAATGGACCAAGGTAATCGAAGTACAATTACCTTGGTCCATTTGCCTTAATGCTCGAGAGTTGACCATGTCCTGTCCCGCTCTTTTTTTGAAAAATAATGAAAACAATAACATTTGTATCTCCTCATTGTTTGTTAATATATTTCTAATTTTTCTGTTCAAATTAGTAGTTTTATTCGGTATACTTGGAAACACTTTCAGGTATTAATCTGAAAAACTAATAATTTACATAAGGAGTTCCTTGCAATGAAGGCCAAAGTATTATTGTTATCTAGTCTCATTTTAGGAGGCTTTAGTGCTCCACTGGTTCAACCAACTACTGCCTTAGCAGTAGAAACAAATCAGAGCAGCAAAATCGATTCACAGGAAATTAAACTAAACGAGAAAGTTGATTTGAATAGTCTTCCTCAGACACTAAATCTTTCAATTGAGGCATACTCGTCTGCTAATGAATTATTAGAGAATGTAACTCTAACATTAGATGCAAGTGAAATGTCTAAATTGAAGAATGACCACAAAGTTAGTGTCACACTTCCTGATATTAAGACAAAATCCAACTGGGGTGGAAATTTAGAATACGCTCCTAAGGCGGAAAGTTCAGAAATTGTCTATGATGAAGCTAGTCAAAGCCTTGTACTCATTTCTGACAATCAAAAAATCACACATCCCATCTATAAATTAATTGATGGTACTGCTAAAATTCACTACGTAACTGAAGATACAAAAAAAGAACTCTTCGTTCATGAACAAGAACATGCCTTTAAGCCAGATGCTGAAGGAAAAAACGAATTTGTCATTACACCATTAGAAGAAATCTACGAAGCTCCCTATCCAATTGGATACTTTGATGCCTATGAATTAGATTTTGAAGGTTTAGCTCATTACATTCCCTTAAATGACAATACAACCGAAGTTGATTTAGACGAACCACTCATTCAAAAATACAACGAAACAGATATCAATAAAAATAGTGAATTTACTATTTACTTGAAAAAAGCCAAACCTTACACAATTAACTTCAAAGTTTATCTCGATAACAAAGAATATGTCTCAAGAACCATCAAAGGCGAACTCAACGGAACCATTCCTTTCCAGGAAGAACCTAAATTACCTGATCCAACAGTTGCTACTTTAAATAAATACAAAACAGCTTACAGTTCAACTAGCGAATACTTACCTCAATTAGGAACTGGTATCCAAACCGGTGCGGCTCTATTTTATCGTATCTTTGAGCGTAACTTTGACAATATTGGTGATGGTAGTACTAAAAACATGCTCAATACCGGAATTTATGGGATTACCGGTGAAGAATTAGAAGAGAACGAAGTTCCGGTCAGCAGCATGTATACTGGTCGTACTAGTACAATTGAACTTTACTATGAATCAATTAACCAAAATGACACAAATAATAACGATTCAAATTCTAACGAGAAACCTAATCCGGATGAAAATTCAAATCAAAAACCAGATACTGACAATGGGAATCAGTCCGCTGATAAACCCGGTAACAGTAATTTACCTAACAATAAGCCAACTAAATTTAACGGTTATGTAGGAACAATGAAAAATACAGTTTCCGTCTATTCTCTAAAAGATGGTCAAATGACTGTAGAAAAAAATAAAAAGCTAGCCAAGCATTCAGATTGGCGTTCAGACCGCATAATCATTATCGATGGCGAAAAATACTATCGCGTCGCTACTGAAGAATGGGTCAAAGCTGATGACATCTATCGTTATGAGCCAACAAACGGAATCGTTGAAACAATGAATTCTGAAATCACGCACCTAGTAAACAGTGATATGAAACAAGTTACCAATCGTGGCTTAGCTGCCAACACCGCTTGGAAATATGATCGAATCGCCTATTTAGGTGCTAATGAAACCAAACATTTCCGAGTGGCCTCACATGAATTCGTCAGTGCCTCTGACGTATCAGTAAAATAGTTTCAACTTTCTTGATTACAAAAAAATTTGAACCAAATAGGACCTGGTAATTTTTTGATTACCAGGTCCTATTTACTCTAATGTCTAGCCAATTCTAGGCTTGATTATGTTCTTTTAAATATTTACGTGCCCAAGTGAGATACTTCTCATCTTCAGCAGCATCTTGCGAAGTTAAAATTTTGGGACCATCAGCTGTAATAGCTAAAGTATGCTCATATTGAGCTGACCATGAGCCATCAGCACTAGCATAATAAATCCAATCATCATTAGGATCCTTAACTTCACGGTCGACGATTTCCCAAGTACCTTCATTGATCATTGGTTCAATCGTAATTGTCATACCATTTCTTAAACGAAGTCCTTTGCCAGGTTCTCCGTAATGCAAAACATCCGGTTGTTCATGCATTGTAGGTTGGATTCCATGACCACAAAGTTCACGAACATCCCCGTATCCATGTTCATCTTCAGTGTAATGTTGAATAGCATAACCGATATCTCCCAATCGATTACCTTCGATACTTTGAGCGATTCCTAAATATAATGACTTCTTGGTTACTTCCATTAAATCAGAAGTTTCTTGGCTAACTGAACCGACTGCATAACTCCAACATGAGTCACTTTGATAACCTTTGTAACTAACAGTCATATCAACTTTGACTAAATCGCCTTCTTGTAAAATCAAATCTTTTCTAGGTGTCCCATGAGCTACTTCGTCATTGACATCAACACAAGTGGCGTATTTATAGCCTTCAAATCCCTTTTCTGACGGAGTTGCCCCATGACTTACGATATAGTCATTAGCAAATTCCTCAATTGAATATGCTGAAATTCCAGGTTTAATAATATCTCTGAGTCCTAAATGAACTCCTGCAAGAATCTTCCCTGATTCACGCATGCCTTCGATTTCTCGTTCTGATTTTAATGTAATCATTTTATCTCCCCTTATCCTTTGTGATACTTTTTATGAAAGTTAGTACTTGCTAAAGTGATTTTAATAGTCTGTGCTGTCGTTTTGGGAATTCCTAAATCAGTTAATTGATCAATTGAAGCTTCTTTCATCTTCTTAACTGAACCAAACTTCTTCAACAGCTTTGTACGTGTCTTAGGACCAACACCTTGAATATTATCCAATTGTGACGATAAAGCATTTTTACTGCGCGTTTTACGATGGAATGTAATTGCAAAACGATGAACTTCATCTTGAATCCTTTGCAATAAGTAAAAACCTTGACTCTTACGGTCTAATGGCACTTCGACACCATCTTCACCAACTATTAGGTGCGACGTATTATGATGGTCATCTTTGACCATACCTGCAACAGGAATGTCGATTCCTAATTCATTAACCAAAACATCCATCACTGCACGTAATTCAATGATACCACCATCCATTAAAATTAAATCAGGTAGATTGCCATCTTCTTTAATCAAGCGAGAATAACGCCGATAAATAACTTCCCGCGTGTTTGCGGCCTCGTCGGCACCAGACTGATGTTCAACCTCTCCTTTAATTTTATACTTACGATAGCCACTCTTTTCTGGACGTCCATCTTTAAACATAACCATTGCTGAAACAGGATTTGTCCCTTGAATATGCGAATGGTCAAACGATTCGATTATGTGACCATATGGCAAATCAAGCGCATCAAAAATTTGTTGCTGTGCACCATAGGTCTGACGATTGTCTAATTCCATTAACCGGAATTTCTCTTGTAAAACTAACTTAGAATTCTCCGCGGCCATATCCATTAAATCTTTTTTCTGGCCTCGTTGAGGTGTTCTAAAAGGAACATTCAAAACTTGCGATAAAGTTTCTTTGTCTAAATTATTCGGAACTAAGATTTCTTTTGGTAATACTTGATTGCGACGATTGTAAAACTGCAAAATAAAAGTCGACAATTCCTCTTCTGGGGTATTGATACAAGCAAAGACCTTTTTTTCACGTTTCATTAAACGTGCTTGACGAATGAAGAAGATTTGAATCGAGATCCAACCTTTTTCAACATAGTAATTAAAAATATCTCTGGGAGTACTGTCATTTGAAATGATTTTTTGTTTCTCAACTGTCGTCTCAATATATTTAATTTGATCACGTAATTCAGCTGCGCGTTCATACTGCATTTTTTTAGCAGCTGTTTCCATTTTTCTAGTTAATTGACCTTTGATTTCGCCAACATTTCCACCCAAAAATTTTTTTATTTTTTCAATTTGTCGAGCATATTTTTCTTCAGGAACTGTCTTAAAGCAAGCCCCCAAACACTGTCCCATGTGATAATACAAACAAGGTCTACCTAAGTTGCCTTGACATCTTCTCAGTGGATAAACTTTTTGTAAAAAATTCAAAGTATTCGAAGCAGCATACACATTTGGATATGGTCCATAGTAATAGCCACCATCATTTTTAACTAGACCGGTAATTTCCATCTTAGGATCACGCTCATTCGTAATCTTAATATACGGATAACCAGTACCACGTTTTAATTTAATATTGTAATAAGGTTGATGCTTTTGGATCAACGTAATTTCCAATAAAAATGCTTCTTTGTCGTTTGAAGTAATGATTGTTTCAAAGTCACGAATTTCTGAAACGAGTCGTGCTGTCTTGCCTTCATGTGAACTCTTAAAATAAGAACGTACACGATTCTTTAAATTTTTAGCCTTCCCAACATAAATAATTTTAGAGTTGATATCTTTCATCAAATAACAACCTGGTCTGGGAGGTAAAAGGCTTAATTTATGTTCAAGATATTCAGTTGCCAAAAATATCCCCTCCTATCTAGTCCGAACTTATTTAATCTTAAGTTAATTTGGACAATTGTCAACTTTTGTGTAATTTTATAATTTATGAGCTAAATATTTCTTTTTAATATATTTTTGGAATATAATTTAAATTGAACAATTTAATTTTGTACAATTTATAAGGAGAAAATAATTATGACACAAAAATATTTAGCTAACATCGTTCCACTAAATGATAAATTTATTGGTACTAAGGCTCATGGAACAGCTAATTTCACTGAAACAGCAGATTCACTTCACATCGAAATCGAAATGTTTGACACGCCAAAAAACACCGAACATTGGGAACATTTCCATGGGTTCCCTGAAGGCAAAGATGCCCAAATCGCTACTAGTGAACAAGACATCAACCATGATGGCCTAGTTGACTTACCTGAAACAGAAACGGTTTCTGGTACAACTATGGTACCTTTTGATAATGCACCCCATCATATGAATATCCCTAATGATAACTATCCTATTTCCGATAAAAATGGTCACTTTAAATACGAAATCGATGTTCCTCTCAAAGAACTTCAAAATAAATTTAAGGAAGTTTTTGGAACTGATGATTTGGAATTAGATAAACGAGTAATCTATGTTCATGGAGTTCCACAAAGTCTTCAATTGCCTGCATCGGTCGCTGGGGCCGTTGGCAATTATGATGCACACACAACCCTACCAATTGCTACTGGTAAAATTGTTAAGGCATAGATTACAATTAGTCTGCGTGAATAATTGTTATTTGGTCAAAAACGTTCTATAATATGCTTAAATATATAGAAACTTGAAAGGGGCTGATACCGATGGGCTTAACAGTGAAACGCGAAAATGATTTTGGCAGTTTGTTTGATAAGTTTGCCTCTCTTCCCGATGATGTAAAAGAAAACGTAAAACGCGTAGATTCGGCAGATAAAAAATCTGCAAAAGATAAAAAAGAATCTAAAAAATAGTAATTAAAACTTCTCTTGTTTAATGTCACTTAAAAAAAAGTGAATGCCATTTATTTTTACTATTCTTTAAGAACCCTTTTGATATTAAAATGAAAACTCTTTGAATCCGATCAATTCAAAGAGTTTTTTGTTTGGTCAAAATAAAAAAACACCAATTAAGAAATCGGTGTTTTCTCTTTTAATCGACATCGAGACTTGCTTCCAAATTTCTTAGATCAATCAATTCTTGACACATTAAATATTCAAAATTATCGTCCAAGACACTATTGAATAATGGCATGGTTATCCCCCTATTTGTGTAATTTCATCTGAATAAAATTAGCAGAAATCACTGGTCGACTCATTTCACGACCCTTGTCGTTTACATAATTGTCAACCGATAAAACTTCCCCATAAAATTTAATCGCATCATCTTCTTTTAGGTTACTGATATTTTGTGCAAAATTAGCTAAATTATATTTTATCTTGCACATTTTAGAAACATCATTTCCATCAAGTGCTACTAACATATATTTGTGTTCAGAATCCAATTTTTTTATGTGACCAAATTGATAAATTTTTGAACCAAAGTAGAGCGAAGTATTTTCATACAGATTATCAAATGAAACAAAAGCATAATTTTTGCGTTGTCTTTCAAAATCTGAAACGCGCTCTTTTTTCTGATTCGCCGTCAAAGTAATTTCTGTGTCTGAAATGCTCCCAACAACATTGTTTTTGGAAAGAAGTAAATAACTAATCAATACTATGATTAAACAACTTAAAACAATGAGTGATTTGGATCGTAATATTTTTATCATTTAATTCCCCCGAATAAAAAAATAACAAAGGTCTAGTCAAATTACAATGAATTAAATAGACTTAATTATTTAAATACATATACATTATCCTAATGCATAAAAAAATATCTCTAAATTTATTTAGGGATATTTTTTTATGAGTTAGACATTGATCGTTTCGACCTTAATAATGTTTTCATTCATCGATAATCCTTCGACAATATCGACGTAATCAATATTTTTACCAAAATCTATTGAATAAACATTCGTATAAACTTTCGTATCATCGATCTTGGAAACACTAAATCTAACCCCTTCAACCGTAATATCATGATGCTGAAAGAATTCATCGATAAATTTTTTCGTATCGACTTTATGCCTGTATTCAATCTTTAGTTTACGAACCGGACTAATTTTAATGATTTTTTTCAAGAACCCTAAAACCGCGTAAACTACTAAAAATCCAACGATAGCAATAATATAATCGCCCATACCTATTGCTAAGCCTAAACATGCTACGACCCAGAGACTAGCAGCGGTCGTCAATCCGCGAATAGAATGATGCTCAACGATGATTGTCCCAGCACCTAAAAAACCAATTCCACTGACTACTTGAGCAATCAATCTTGCATCATCGGCTCGGATAACTCCCTTATATTGTGGATATTGACGTGCCATCTCTAAAGCATCGAATCCAATGTTCTTTTGAATCATGGCAATTATACAAGCGCCCAAACAAACTAAGATATGTGTTCTTAAACCAGCTGGACGATGTTTATATGCACGATCAAGTCCAATTATTCCAGAAAAAATAACTGCTAACAAGAGCCGAACCACGACATTCAGAATGCTTAACTGACTCAAAATAATCCCTCCATTATCCTTCTAGCTCTGTGTTAATAAATTGATAATTTGTTCAGCTGTCGTGGCTTCTTTTAATGCATAAACAAAACTTGGTTTTAACAGTTTTTTAGACAAACTGGCCATGAACTTAACGTGTTCAAAATTTGATTCTGGTTTTGGAATCAATAGACCAAAGACCAAATTTACTTTTTCATCGCCCCAGTCGATTGGATTCTCTAATCTCAAAATAACCATTGTCAATTTTAAAACCTGTTTCGATTGCACGTGTGGCAAAGCTATGCCTTCACCTAAGTTAGTTGAGGACTGTTTCTCGCGCAATAAGAAAGCTCCATAGATCTTGTCTTGATCTTCCACCGAAACAACTTGACTTAATCTTTTCAACACTTCGTTTCGAGATTGTAGATCTTCTTCAATAAAAATATTATCAGGGGAAAGAATTTGCGTGAAATCACACTTTTCTTCTTCCTGGGTACGACTTTTATTAGCCGTCGAATGAACATCATTAGTTTGAATTGGTTGATTGTCTGAAGAAAAAGCATCTTTAAAACGTTTCCACAAAGAATTAGCCATCACAAACCGCCTCCAATTATCAATACCCTCATCATACAATTTTTTTATATAAATTTCTCACACTTTAAAAGCAAAATAACCAATTTATTCAAATCTAAATTGGTTATTTTATTTACTTAACTGATCTAACCACAAAGGTAAGACTTCTGACAACTGATGAAAAGTCCGATCAAACTTGTGATCATACCAAGGATCTTCAATCACTTTTTGCTTATTCATTATTTCATAAGCTAGATGAATCTTGTCACGATCCGCCTCTGGTGCCATAGCCTTCAGATCTGAGATATTTTGTTGATCCATCCCAATAATCAAAGCCGCAGAATCAAAATCTGTTTGAGAGATTTGTTTTGCTGAATGTGGTACTAACGGAATATTTTCCTTTCTCAACTCAGCAATAGCTCCAGGATGTGGAGAATTGCCAATTTCATAAGTTGAAGTAGCTCGAGATTCTACCTCAATCACTTGGTTTAAATCTCTTTGAGCAACTAAATCACGCATCATCATTTCTGCCATTGGCGAGCGACAAATATTACCTAAACAAACAAAAATAATTGTTTTCATTATTCTAGTCCTAAACGTCTCTTAACTTCGTGCAATTGAGCTTCCAAAACTGGGTCTTTACGACTCAAAATATCCAATGCATTAGCTTGTGGCTCTTCAGTCTTAACTTGTTTAACTGAAGGTTTAGTCTTCTTATTGTATTTTCTAACCCAAGCAGCTACTTGTTGATATGAGATTCCGTATTTTTCGCCAGTAGCTTTATAGTTGTTATCATGTTCTACCGCATATTGTGCAATTTCTTTTTGTTGACCCTCGTTGTACTTCATACTAAAAACTCCTAAATAGCTTATTACAAAAAATTATACCATAGAAAATATTGTTGTTTCTTGCTCTAACACAGTTTTTCGACCCATAGGTAAAAAAATGCACAAAAAAATGGTAGCTCAGGGAGGAACCACCATTTATCCGACAATTTTGTCATTTTATAATCATGAAATTATCAGGGGGATTAGGTCAACAGCATAACCACTCCCCACAAACAATAGTAACACACTACTAGCCATTTTCCTTCAGTTTACAAAAGTCAACATATTTTTATAAATACAAATTTATAAAAATGTAAAAAGACCATTATAAATGGTCTTTACCACATTAAATGAATCAAACAATGAACTATCCCGTAATTTTTGATTCATTTTTATTATAAAATTTGATAATAATGAAATATAAATGTAAATACTTTTAAAATATTGATGATATATTTTTGAGGTTTTCATTCACATATGAAATTTTTCATATATCCTTAATCACTATTATTCAAATATGCCATTACCCATTGGCAAAAACAATTTTACATCATTGGGCTAGACCTGTATACCACGAATTTTTGATATTTACGATTTAAATATTTTTGAAAATGTGCATCAATTGTGCCAAGGTTTCATTTCCTACCATATTATGACGATAAACAAACAAAATATAAAATGGAGGTAATTGAATCTCATCAATATCAATCGTTTGAATTCCGGGAACTCCTTGAATTGCAGTTTCAGTAACAAAACTAAATCCTTCATCAGCTTTAACTAAATTCATCATTAAATGATAATCCGGAGTTTTAAACATCGTATTAGGGCTGACATTGTATCTTTCAATAATATGTTGCAACACTCGACTATGAACTGAGCCTTCATCTAATGAGATAAAATCTTCATCAAATAAGTCCTCCACCGTTTTTATTTTGGAAACATCTCGTTTGGCTGACGCAATAAATTTAAAATGATGTTCTTTAATTAATTGGTAATCAAGATGATTTTCTTGGGGTAGTATTGTTGAACCCAGTAGTGACAGATCAATTTCACCATTTTTCAACTGTGTCAATAATTCACGTGAACTCTTTGCCACCGGAATAATTGAGTTCAATAAATCGGCATCCCGCAAACGATCAAAAACTTTGGGAATCACATAGTTGGTGATAATCGGTGGCCAGCCCATCACAATTTTTTCACGTTTAATCCTTTCCATATCATCACTGATCAAATCATCTTCCAAAAGAATGCGATTAATATGAGATAACAACTGTTGGCCTGCATATGTTAATGATAAAGAATTAGCAAAACTCTTCCGTTTAATTAGTGATAATCCATAAGTTTGTTCGAGTCTTTTAACTGAATAGGTTATCGTTGGTTGACTAACACCGAAGAAGTTAGCAGTATCAGAAAAGTTTTTTAATTCAGATAATTTTTTGAAATATTGATAATCTTTTAAATTCATTTTCCCCACCTATAAATTTTATTTATCAAAGTACACATATTTGACTATATTTTTTATCATGTATTATTATACATTCGAAAGTTAATTAAAGACATTGCATATTTCATATATTGTATGCGAATTATTATTTATTCAATATTGGACATTTTATTTTAATAATTATGATATGTATACAAAATGGAAAGATTGTAATATCTATATGATAAAAGAATATTTTAGGAGGAATCATTTATGAAATATGAGGGTTTAGATTTACTCAATAATCATTTCTTAAATAAAGGTACTGCCTTTACTAAAGAAGAAAGAAAAGAAAACCATATCGAAGGTTTGCTTCCACCATTCGTTCAAACTTTGGATCAGCAAGTTGAACAAGCCTACGAAAACTATTCTAAGAAAGCAACTTTCTTAGATAAGAGAAATTACTTGATGGACATCTTCAACGAAAACGTTACTTTGTTCTACAAGTTGTTCAGCCAACACGTTAATGAATTCATGCCAGTTGTTTATGATCCAACAATCGCTGACACAATTGAAAACTACAGTCATTTCTTCTTAGATCCACAAAATGCTGCTTTCTTATCTATCGATGATCAAGATGAAATCGAATCATCATTGAAGAATGCCGCTAAAGGTCGCGACATCAAGTTGATCGTTGTTACTGATGGTGAAGGTATTCTTGGTATTGGTGACTGGGGTGTCCAAGGTGTTGACATCTCTGTTGGTAAATTAATGGTTTATACAGCTGCTGCTGGAGTTGATCCTAAGTCAGTTCTACCAGTTGTACTTGATGTTGGTACTAACAACAAAGAACTTCTTTCAGATGACCTTTACATGGGTAATCATCATCAACGTGTAACAGGTGACAAGTATTACAACTTCGTTGACAAATTTGTTCAAACTGCTGAAAACTTGTTCCCTGACATGTATCTTCACTTTGAAGATTTTGGTAGAAGTAATGCTGCTAATATCTTGAACAAATACAAAGATGATATTTTGACATTTAACGATGATATTCAAGGTACAGGTATTATTACGCTTGCTGGTATTCTTGGTGCTTTAAACATTTCTAAACAAAAGCTTACCGACCAAGTTTACTTATCATTTGGTGCTGGTACTGCCGGTGCTGGTATTGCTAAGAGAATCTTCGACGCTATGGTTGAAGAAGGACTTTCTGAAGAAGAAGCTAAGAAACACTTCTATCTAGTTGACAAACAAGGTCTCTTGTTCGATGACACAGAAGACTTAACACCAGAACAAAAACCATTCACAAGACAACGTAGTGAATTTTCAAATGCTGATGAATTGACTAACTTGGAAGCTGTTGTTAAAGCAGTTCACCCAACAATCTTAGTTGGTACTTCAACACAACCTGGTACATTTACAGAACCTATCGTTAAGGAAATGGCTGCTCATACAGAACGCCCAATCATTTTCCCACTTTCAAATCCTACAAAACTTGCTGAAGCAAAAGCTGAAGATCTTTTGAAGTGGACTGATGGTAAAGCCCTTATCGCTACAGGTATTCCAGTTGATCCAATCGAATACAATGGTGTTACTTACAACATTGGACAAGCTAACAACGCTTTGGTTTACCCTGGTCTTGGTCTTGGTTCATTAGCTGTTAATGCTAAAGTTCTTTCAGATGGTATGATCAACAAAGCTGCTCACTCATTGGGTGGAATCGTTGATGCTACACAACCTGGTGCCGCTGTACTTCCTCCAGTTTCAAAACTAGACAAGTTCAGTATTACCGTTGCTGAAGGTGTTGCACAACAAGCCATTGATGAAAAATTAACATCAGCTACTGATGCTAAAAAGGCTGTTGCCGACGCTAAGTGGGAACCTAAATATTAATTATTAAAAATGTAAAAAAAGGGGAATTTTTTTATGGCTGCATTTATCACTTCTCTAGAAAGTGTTGCTGAAATCGTACTAGTTATCGCCTTAGGGTACTGGCTTAGAGGGTCAGGTCGTTTAGGTGATGAATTTAAGGGTAATATCTCATTCATCATTATGAAAATCGCTTTACCTGCTTCAATCTTTGTTTCTGTTTTGAAGTATTTAAACAGAGATAAATTAGCAAGTTTATCTGGTGGCTTGGTATTTACCTTTGCCAGTTTCACGTTAGGCTACATCATAGCTTGGATTTTAACTAAAGTCTTCAAAATCAAAAAAGGTCGTCGTGGTACTTTCATTAACATGTTCGTTAATGCTAATACAATTTTCATCGGTTTACCTTTGAACATGGCCTTGTTTGGTGACAAGAGTTTACCTTACTTCCTTGTTTACTATGTTATGAATACAATTTCAACTTGGGCTGTCGGTATCTTCTTCATCTCAAGTGATGATCCAACTGTTGATAAAGGTGAAAAGAAAGATTTCAACTGGAAGAAATTACTTCCTGCTCCACTTGTTGGTTTCTTAGTTTCATTAGTATTCTTACTATTAGCAATTCCTGTTCCAGAATGGATCAATAAGACCTTAGACATGGTCGGTGGTATCGTTACACCAATGTCTCTTATCTACATTGGTATCATCTTGGCTGACGCCGGATTGAAATCAATTAAATTTGACCGTGATACAATCCTTGCCTTAGTTGGTAGATTTATCATTGCTCCTGCTCTTATGATCGGTATCATCCTTCTAGGTAAATCAATGATGGGTACTAACCTACCAGCACTAGAAAGCAGTTCATTCATTATCCAATCAGCTGCTCCTGGTCTAGCTGTTCTTCCTATCCTAGTCGACCAATCCCATGGTGATGTCGATTATGCAACCAACTTGGTAACAACTTCAACTGTTCTTTTCGTTATCGTTGTGCCAATCTTGATGCAAGTAGCAAACTTGATTTAATTATTGAAAACAATTAAAACCAATTCAAATCCTCCATTAAAATAGAAAAAGCCGTCAACTTCTGCGTGTTGACGGCTTTTTTGTGTCTAATTTTGTAGGCTCTGTATTAAGGTCTGTTCTAAACTTGGACCATATGTTTCACCAAACAAATTAACATGAGCTAATAAGTAATAGCTTTGATACCAAGGAATTCGCTTTTGCCAATCTTTAGTAAGCGGGTAAACACTCTCATAACCTTGATAAAAATCAGCATTAAACCCGCCGAACAATAATGTCATTGCGATATCCATTTCGCGATTACCATAAAAAACATCTGGATCAAATAAAATTGGCGAACCAGTCTTTGTAAAAGCGACATTCCCATTCCAAAGATCTCCATGTAATAAACTCGGTTTAACCGGATTTTCTTGATAAAAATCACTCACTCTTTTTTCGAATTTATCAAAAAGATCTTGGCGATAGTTATTCCAATACCCCTTGGCCTTAACTTTATCCAGTAATACCTCTAATCGTTGCTCAATAAAAAATTTGCCCCAATTAGTCTGCCAAGTATTTATTTTAGGATTCTTAGCATTTAAAACATCATTGTCCAAACCAAATTTAGGAGCATGCTTCTGATGCAGTTTAGCCACCATCTGACCTAACTCAAATTGAGAACCTTGACCAAATTCAATAAAATTTTGAATTAAATAACCACAGCCTTTGAAAGTTCCAATACGAATCACCTTTGGAGCATTAATAACAGCTCCCATTAAATCTAAGCCTTCTTTTTCATGGAAAAAAAAGCTTTCGTCATTGTTTGGTTGAACTTTTAAAAAATACTCGGACTCATCAGTAATAATTTTAAAAGCCAAATTAATATCACCACCAGAAACTGGGACGATACTCTTAATTTTCCCTAGTTGTAATTCTTGATACCAACTGTCATCGACTAACAACTATAAGACCTTCTTTTTTCTCCATCATAACAAAACTATTTTAATTTTTCTTAGATTCTTTTCTTTGAAAAATTTCGATTAAATGTTTAGTCAAATTATATTCAGAGTTCACCGACATCAACGTGTCTTGAGCATGAGTAAACAAGACTGAATAACTAACTTGATCCCCAGCAGCTTCTTTTTGGATCCGTTGTGTCTGTAAAGCATGTGCGGTAACTAGTTTTTGCTTAGCAGTTGAAAGATTTTTTCTGGAAGCTTCATAATCCCCATCACCTATCAGATCTAACGCCTGCATTATTGATTTTCTAGCATCTCCAGCTTCAATTATAATCTGCATACTTTGACGTAACTCTTCATTATTTTCTTGTTCATCCAGCATTAGTTTTCCTCACTCATTAATAATTGTTTATCGTAAGCTTTAAAAAATGGATACCAGATAATACTTGAAACAATAAAAATAATTAAGACTAACATTATTGAGCCCACTGTTCCAGCATTGATCCAAGTATTGATTGGAAACGGAATGTACCACATTTGAAAGACTTTAGTTGGCACTTGTCCAAGCCCAATTTTTAAAGCTATCCAGATAATAATTGGTAAGACTATTCCTTGAATCCACATGGGAATCATTAAAAAAGGATTCCAGACAATCGTTCCAAAAACTACCGGTTCATTGATGTTAAACAAACTGGGAACAAAGAAAGCTTTGCCCATGATTTTTAAGCGTTTTGACTTTGCCAAACCTAACATCATCAAAACTAAAGGCAAGGTACAACCAACTCCACCGATCCAAAGATAAGTCGAATAAATCGTCTCACCTGTGACAATGTTACTAGCACCATTAGTTTGGTTAGCTTGAATAGCAGCTAGATAAACCGGTGCTGTTACTGGTGTTAAGACCCAAGTTGAAATACCCATTGAATAAATTAAACAATAAATGAACATTATTAAAACAAAACCTGGCAAAGTCTCAATAATGCCAGATAGTGGTGAAAAGAAAGCAATAATCAATTGATAAACGTTGATTTTTAAGACATCAACTAGAAGCCAACCACTACCAATAACGATTCCAATCGGTAGCATTGAATCAAACCAAGCAGTTACAAAGTCAGGAATAGCAGTGTCTTTTTTAAAAAAACTAAAAGTTCCAAAAAATTCCATAACTAAAGCACTAAAAATTCCACAAATAATTGCGACAAACATCCCACCAGCACCAAAAAAACTAAATTGAAAAATGGCATTACCCTTTTCCATAACTGGATGTGTCAATAAAAGAAATACCCCTAATGATGAAAAACCAGCGATGATTCTTTGTTTCGCTAATTTCTTTCGTTCCATCATGTTAAAAGGAATCAAAAAAGCTACAAAAATAGAAACAATTCCAAAAGTAAAGTTACTAATACCCCAAAAATCTGGCCACCATTTAAAAATATTGCCGAATAAACTCAAACAAGTTATTAATGAACTAACCAAAATAAATGGTAACGTTTGTAAAATCGAATCTTTTAAAACGCTGATCCAAATGTTCCGACTGATCTTATCCATTTTGGGAGCGACGTTTTCTTTAAACAATGTCATAAAGTTATTCATCAGCGTTTCCTCGATTCTGACCAATAACACTTTGTAAATGTTCCAAAGCCTTTTTGCCGTCTAAAATTGAATAATAACTTGGATCCATCACAATCACTTGAATCGCTTTTCCAGAAACCATCTGTTTGATCTCATCTTCGAGAAACGATAGATGTGGACCCACCATGACTACGTCGATTTCCTCTAAATAATTTTCTAGCTCTGCTTCACTACGGGCTTGAATGTGGTAGTTTAACCCTTGTTTAGCAGCAGCTTTACGCATACTGACTGCCATGAAACCAGATGAGGCACCTGTCCCACAGACTAATAAGATTCTTAAACTCATTTTCTCTCCTTCTCAATGCAAACTTGCAGTAAATAATTTAAAGAAATTGAGATTAAAAGTCAAATTTACCTTTATTATTAAAATTTCTCTAAGAATCCTTTGATACCAATAAAAATAGCCAATAATTCGTTAATTATCATAACAATTATCGGCTATCTCTTACGTAAAATTTGTGTAAATAAATTGTAAATTTTATTTCTTTGGTGACAATAATTCCACTAAACGATTAACTAGATCAGCCACACGGTGACTATCATTAGCAATTATTTTAGTATCACGTGTCTGTACCATTGTGTGAGTGACTAATAACAAACTAACTGAATCAGTTTCATCATTAAATTTACCGATCGGTAAAGTCAAATTGTGATCATACATTGGTACCATGCCCTCTTCAACTCCGATGATTCGAGATTTGTCAGGCATACTTAAAATATATTTTTTTATTCTTTCAAGACTAAATTTGTCTTGATAAAAACCATAAATAACTTCTAACTCACTCAAAATAAACTTGATCTCATTATTCATTAATAATCACTCCCATTGATCGATGCTTCAATATTATCTTATCACTTTAAACTTCCCGCTGTTTTTGAAGCAATCGTCCAATATTTTGACAAATTTGTTGTAAATTTTCATCAGTATTTTTGATGGCTTCTGATAAATCCTCAACTCCTGGAACACAGCTAAAGATTGCGTCAATTCCCAAAGGATATAACTCGGAAACTTTTTCGCCGATCGACCCTGCAATAGCGATAACAGTTGCCTTAGGATTGACTTCTTTTGTGGCTTTAGCAACGCCGATCGGTGTTTTGCCAAATTTAGTTTGAAAGTCAATTTGACCCTCACCGGTGACGACAATATCAGCGTCTGCTACAGCTTTTTTCAAACCAGTATATTCAACTACAATATCGACCCCTGATTTCATCTGAGCGTTAGTAAAAGCCATCAAACCAGCTCCTAAACCACCAGCTGCTCCGGAACCAGGAATTTCCTTAATATCTTGATTCAAATCACGCTTCAAAATGTCAGCATAATGCGACAAAGCCTCATCTAAGAAATTGGTCATCTCTTCATTGGCACCTTTTTGTGGACCAAAAACATGACTAGCACCGTTTGGTCCCGTCAAAGGATTTTTGACATCAGAAGCTATAATAATTTTTACCTTATCTAAATCTTCAAGCATGTCCGAAGTATCAATAGAAGAGAGCTTCTTCAACATTGCCCCACCATATTGCAATTCTTTACCATCTTTATCTAACAAATGAGCGCCTAAAGCTTGTGCCATACCAGCTCCTCCATCGTTAGTCGCCGAACCACCAATTCCAATAATGATCGTTGTTGCACCATTTTGAATTGCCGCCTTAATTAATTGACCAGTTCCATAAGTTGTTGTGATATAAGGATTTTGCGTAAATTGGTTAATGTATTGAATGCCACTAGCCTCGGCCATTTCAATCACTGCAACTTTACCATCGTCAATCAAGCCAAAATGGGCTGAAGTTGGATTTCCTAAAGGATTAATGACTTCAACAGTGACGATTTGACCATTTTTAGCATCAACCATTGATTGAACAGTACCCTCACCACCATCAGCCATTGGTACACTGACAAACTCAGCATCGGGATAAACCTTTTCAAAACCATCACGCATAGCTTGAGCAACCTCTTTAGCTGTTAAAGAATTCTTATATGAATCTGGTGCTAACACAATTTTCATTAATTCCACCTCGAAAGTATTTTCCATAGTTTTATGGTGCTACAAAGCTCTGTATTTGTCCAATTGACCAGATAAATTAACAAATAAAAATAAACCGTTAAAATAATAATTAGAAATCACGATGAGGAGATTTATTATGACTTTAATGAATTTAAGCTACCGAACTAATTATTTACACACTTACTTCAAAACAACCGTTGCTGTCCCTGATACCGACGAAAATGAATATCCAGTCGTCTGGTTACTACACGGCTACACAGGTGACAATACGGCTTGGAGTAAGCACGTTTATATTGAAGAATTAGCTAACAAGTACAATTGGGTCATCATTATGCCAGATGGATTGAATTCATTTTATTCAGATGCAAAGTTTTTATCATACTATTCATTTTTCTTCGAAGAGTATCTACCCAAAATGCAAAAATTGTTACCAATTTCAACCGATCGGCAAAAGAATTTTATCGTTGGCTCTAGCATGGGCGGTTATGGAGCTTTAAAATTTGCCTTCAAAAATTCTGATAAATTTGGCAAAGTGGCTGCTCTCTCACCAATCACTGACATCGAACATTTTCGAGACAACCCCGATTCACCAATGAGTAAAGATATCTTTGATACGATTTTCGACAATCCCGAAGCCGTCAGAAAAAATCAACTGACAAACATTTTCAACAAAGAACAACCTAAATTAAAAATTTTGACCTTGTGCGGTGATAAAGATTTCATGCACGAAGATAATGTCATGTTCAAAAACTTTTTAAGCATTCACGCCAAAAATAATTATACCTGGATGCCCGTGAATGGAAATCACTCCTGGAAAATTTGGAGTAAGTATTTGTCAACCGTTTTTGATTGGCTAAAATAAACTTAATCATTTGAATTCAAAAAAGAGTTTGGGACATAACTCTTTCCGCCTAAAACAAATAGACCGTGGTAATCAAAGAACAATTTGAAGTGCAACAGAAAAGTTAGACAAAATTATATTTTTTAAATTACTAAGGTATGTTCCCTGTATTCACGGGGGGACATACCTTTTGT
>NZ_JAYKTX010000016.1:0-54010 GCF_036913615.1 Companilactobacillus miaonis
CTTTTGCTTTCAAATCAAAACTATATTTAACCATACAAAAAGTGCTCCATAATCATTAGATTTCTTGTCTAACAATTATGAAGCACTTCAAATATAATAAGTGAGTGATGGCTATTTTAGTGAATCCTCTATCAAATTTTGACAAATAATTAAGTAAAAAAAATAAAGAAAATGCGGTACAACAATGATTTGGCACGTGCGATAATATGGGTGAGGAGAAATGCGAATGAGAAAATTACTGATGATGTTGACTCTCTTGTTCTTAGTTTTACCCGTAGCATGTGCTAAAACTTCTCAAGTGACTGATACAGATGATGCTAATAATAATCAATTTGTTATCAAGAAAAATCAGAAGAAGTGGCAATCTAAAATTGCTAAAGCTGATATTGTTCATAGTGAATTCAAAGTTACCAAGCAACCTGTTAGTAGAACGTTAGATAATTTAAAGAACCATAATCAGGTAGTTATTAAGGGTACTGTCAACAATTTGGAAAAAATGCATAGTCCTAAAGGTATGGTTTATACGAAAGCCACAGTTTGCGTTGATCGAGTTTTGAGTGGGGACGACTCATTAGTAAATAAAAAGATTTTCTTAGCTTTAGAAGGTGGGTTAGTTTCATTCGATCACTGGTATGGTGAGAAAAGAAATGGAGATCGGGAAATGTTGATCAAAAATGATGAATTTCTCCTTCCAGAAATAGGTTCACAGATTATTACTGGTCTGATACCCCACAATTTAGACGAGCCTTTAGAATACAATCAAGCGTTGAGAGAAAGTGGCTTTACTAGTCAAAATTCATTTGCAATTAATACTCCTCAATACAATTTCTGGGTCAAGAATCCAAAAGATTCGAAGTATCAATTGAATAATCCTAAGTTAAGAAATAGTGAAGATAATTTAGCCAAATCACTACAGAAATTAACGAACGAAATCAATCAAAAATATAATACAACACAAAAAGGGCAAGACCACTGATTCAGTGATCTTGTCCTTTTCTTTAATTTTCCATTAATTCATTAAGTAATTCTTTAGCTGATTCATGGAGACTATCTTTTGATTTATCGTAGCCTAGATGAGTATAAATTTCACCAACATAGACTTTGTCTTGATAAAGTTTGTTGAAGACTTTATCGATAATTGGACGAGTTTTTTCTTCTTCTTGCACAGGTCCAAATGGATTGGCAAAGAAGGTTGTACTCATGCCGACTTCATCGGTTGTTCCTAAGGCTTTACGTTTTCCAGCAATGAAAGTAGCTTTAGCTTTTTCCTCATTAGGGAATTGATGTAACCCAATTTCTGCATCGTAGTTGTTGGCATAAACCCACATGTCGATTGAGTGATGTTCAACCACATGTTTGTAAGTGTTGGCTGGCAAAATAACTCGGGCGTTTTTTAACTCAGGATTCAAATAGATTCCGCGATCCATGTTGTTGAAGGCGACTGAACTGCTCAAATCATCTAGTCGAACGAAAGCACCGGTTTCAGTTCCTTGGGCATAGACGTTGCCATCTTTGTCGAAAGCAAAACTACCCATATCATCAAAAATAGTTTCGATATTGATGATCTTATCGTCAGCAATTTCTTGAAGTGCTTCGATCGATTCTGATTTACCGGCACCGGAATCACCAAAGAAGACAACAGATTTAGTTTTACCATTTGAGAAACTGATATTAACCATAGAACCATGAATTGGCAAGCGGTCTTCATAAATCATATGAAGGTTGTGAAGTGTTAGACACATCTTCTTCATGTAACCGAAGTAAGTAGTCTTATCGTTATAAGGAACTTCACCGACCCAGATGTTATTGTCGGTATCGTGATAATAATGGCAAACGTCACCTTCAGTTTCCTTTAAACCAAAGAGTAAGATTTCATCAGGTTTTTGACCTTTAATACTTTCTTGATCAGCGACTTCAAACAAGTTAGCCAAAGCAATTCCACTGACAAAGTAATCACGGTGGAAGTAAATGAAGGCTAGACTTTCACCAATTTTTGCAGGGAAGCAGAACCAATCTTTTTGCGTACCATCGAATTTATCGATAGGGTTAGTAAAGACTTCACTGAAGACACCTTCACGTTTGTTACTCTTAGTGTGCATCATCATTGGTGGGCGTAACATTAAAGTATCCAAGAAACGAATACTCTTGAGTGATTCATATTTTTGTGGGGTATTCCATTCAATTGTTTGTGTTAAAACACAAGCATTGGTACCAGCGTTGACTTGACGGTAGGCACGATTTGAAAATCCTTGGATTTTCTCTTCGATAGTTCGATATAATTGAATGACCACCTCATTGAAGCGATTATCAATATTCATGAAGTTTCCTTTAACAATGGCACTGTTGTGCTTGTTAATGATGGAAACACGGAAATAGGAACGGTAGTATGAATAAAAATCCTCAATACTTTTGAGAATCTGTTCATTGCCATATTTTTCATAATTAACTTTATCATCGATTAGAATTGCCTTTAACATATCGATGTAAACTTTGGCAGTAAGGCCTTCAACTTTATTAGCAGCAGCACGTTGGCTCTCTTCCAAATATAGATCTACTAGATTGTAGAAACCTTGACTATTAACTAATTGGACTAAGCTTTGGATATATTCCTCACTGTAGTTAATTACAGCAACTGATCGGTCAGGGTTAATATAAAACGCCTTAGATTCCATTGCTTCTGGTGACTTTGACATACTAAGTTCTCCTTTCAAATACTGGACTTAAATAATAGTTTATATCATTTTTCAGAAAACTGATAGCAAAAGATTAGAAGTAATTTAATACTATTTAAAGATGTAGAGTGATAAAGGCTAGCGTGACACTGCTTTTGAGTTGACAGAAATTCTTTTTTGAAAAATAAAATCATTTGATTAAAATCGCTGTAATTAAAAAACACCCCGTAAATGAGGTGTTTTTATTTAACCTAAAATTTGACTGTATTTTGTGACGGTGTTAACGCCATTATCACGTTCTAGTAAAGTTAAACTTGAATTTTTTGGACTTTGGGTCAAATCGAATTTGCCACCACCGTAGCGTTCAGTAATTGAACGAATAGTTGTTCCATGAGAAACCAACAAGACTTTGTCGCCATCTTTAGCAACTTCATCGATTTTCTTGAAACCACGGTCGATTCTAGTCCAGTATTCTTCGGCATTTTCAGCATCGTGGAAAGGATCGGCAGCTTTCATGAAGTCTCTAGTTGCATCTAAACCGTATTTAGTCAAGATGTCGCCAAAATTAGTCTCTCCATGAGGTTGACCAACGATAAACCAGGCTTCGGAAGAGTTCATACCTTCAAAGTAGCCATAAAATTGTTCTCTAAATTCCATCAATTTAGTTGGCTTTAATTGTTCTTTATTTTTATTTTCATCAACGATCAATTTGCAAGTGTCGATGGCACGTCTAGCGTCTGATGAAAAAGCCAGATCAAAATCAACATCCTTCAAAGCCTTAGCTGCTAACTTTGCACCCTCTAATCCCTCTGGAGCAAGGGGGGTATCGGACCAACCTTGCATTTTGTTGTATTTATTAAACCAAGTTTTTCCATGGCGAATCATGTAAATTTGGTATTTAGCCATATTTTCCTCCTCAAACTTTGTAATTTTCATTTTACTACATTAGAGAAGAGATTGATTGTATTTTGTTACTCGATTTACACCATTATCGCGTTCCATGATTGTTAAACTAGCATTTGCGGGGACGTCATTTAATTCAAAATCGCCAGCCTTGTAGCGATATGCAAGGCCTAAGATAGTAATACTGTGAGTGACTAGTAAGATTTTATCGCCGTCTTTAGCGATTTGGTCAATTTTCTTGAAACCACGGTCGATGCGATTCCAATATTCAGTAGAATTTTCAGCATCGTGAAGTGGATCAGCGTCTTTAACGAAATCCATGGTAGCGTCAAATCCATACTTAGTTACGATTTCCGCAAAATTTTTAGCATGATGGGGTTTACCGATCACAAACCAAGATTCATCGATACCCCGTCCCTCATAATATCCATAAAATTGTTCACGGAATTCGGATAACTCTTTTGGAACGAGATGATTTTTATTCCGTCGAGTGATAATGCGGCAAGTATCGACAGCTCGCTTCATATCGGAAGTTAATGCTGCCGCGAAATCAACATTCTTTAAAGTCTCGGCAGCTTTTTGAGCGACTTCTACTCCTTGATCAGTCAAAGGTGTGTCGGACCAACCTTGCATTTTCTGATATTCGTTGTACCAAGTTCTCCCATGTCTAACTAAATAAATTTGATATGCCATAAGAAACGCCTCCTAGTACGCCCATTTTACTATATATGAGTCTTATCTTTAGTAATTTTGCTTGCGGTTGTTTAAAGTAAAGTTATTGAGTAGTGGAGGTAATAATTAATGAAAATTGCAGTAATTGGTGCTAATGGTAAAGAAGGTTCACTAATAGTTAAAGAAGCTTTGAGTCGAAATTTAGACGTCACTTCAATCGTTCGTGATAGTAAAAAGGCCGTGACTGATAAATTTTTAGTTCGGGATGTCTACACACTTCAAAAGGCAGACATCGAAGATTTTGACGTTTTAGTTGATGCTTTAGGATTCTTTGGACCAAATGTCAAAGAATATGTGCCTTCGACAAAACATTTAATTGATATTTTAAAAGGAACAAAGACACGTTTGTTAGTAGTCGGTGGAGCGGGTTCGTTGTATCTCGATAAGGATCATACTAAGCAGCTTTATCAAACTGCTGATTTTCCAGAAGCAGTTAAACCATTGAGTGAAGAAATGGGTAAGGCGCTTGATGTTTTACGTGATAGTTCAATCAATTGGACATACATCAGTCCAGCCGCTGACTTTCAAGCTCAAGGTGAGAAAACAGGTAAGTATGTACTTGCTGGTGAAGAATTAACTTATGACGACAGTGGTAAGAGTGAAATTAGTTATGCGGACTTTGCGATTGCGATGGTCGATGAAATAGTTTCCGCAAAACATCAAAAAGAACGCATTAGCGTTAGATGGTAGGTAGAAAATGAATATTTTAGTAGCTTATACAAGCATGACGGGACGCAATGAAAAGATTGCCAAGTATTTGGCTGAATATTTGGAAGGAAATCTTGCAAATGTAACATTGATGCAAATCATCGATGCGGATGCTTATGAATTAGATGACTATGACGCCGTTATAGTCGATACGTATACGTATAACGATGGTGAAGTTCCTGATGAAGCCAAGGATTTCTTCGATGATTTAGCAGATGTCGATTTGCATCGAACTAAATTTGCTGTTTTAGGGTCAAGTTCGAAGACCCATTTGCATTTTGGCAGGGCAGTTGATTATTTCACTATGCAATTGAACTCAAGTAATGGTGAGCAAGTTGCTGACTCAGTGAAAATTGACCAAGATCCTGATAAAAGTGACTTTGAGCGAATTAATCGCTTAGCTGATGCAGTTTTAAGTAGTTTGAAATAATTGTTAAAAAAGAGACAGTAAAAAAGGATTAGTCAAAATGGCTAGTTCTTTTTTACTGTCTCAAGGCATGATCTCGTTAACATTAAAAATGGAATAATCTACTATATCAAAGCCGAATTGATCGTGAAATTTTTTCTAGTTATATTAGTTTAAAAGAGCACAAATTAGGGAGAGAAGTCTATGTTATCAGTGTCAATTCCATCACCATCGCAAGCACGAATCGGTGAATTATTTAGCAATAATAATTTTTTAGTGCCACTGTATCAAAGAAACTATTCTTGGAGTAAAAATGAGGTAGTCGATTTTTGGGAGGATCTTTTAGAGTTAGTAGAGGGCAAGCGGTCGTCACATTTCTTTGGTCAAATTGTTACTTACTGTAATCAAACTCGGGATCAAGAAATTATTGACGGTCAACAAAGGATTACCACGAGTATTATTTTTTTAGCAGCAACTCGTGATATTGCCCAAAAAATGTATGACGATAATTTTAGAAATGTTCAAGATGAAACAGTTCGAGAAATTGGTGATACGCTTCGTGATATTAGACGTGAAGCCGACAAATCAATCAAGGGCAATGATGGTAATAAATCAGCTTTGATAGTTCAAGATAACATGCAACCTTATTTTTTTAACTTAACTCATAGTAAAACAGTGGCAAATTCAAATTATGAGCCAATGAAAAAAATGAGAGAAGCTTATCAAAATATTATTAAAGAAATTAACACTTATTTAAAAACAGAAAAAGAACTAAAAGAAAGAATTGATAAATTGCGGTTGATTTTTGATTCTTTCATTAATAATTTTTATGTTGTAATGATTGCTGCACCAACTAGGCGGGACTCGTTTACGATTTTTGAAACTTTGAATAGCCGAGGTAGAGATTTGACGGCTTCTGATATTATCAAAAATCATTTAATGTCAATCTTGAGTGAAGATTTGAAAGATAGTAATGAGAAATGGAATCAGTTAGCAGATAAACTAAATAATAGTAGTGATGAAATTACTAAATTTATCAGAGTTTATTGGGCATCTAAGAAGAAAATTGTTCCAGAGGCAAAATTGTATCGAGAAATTAGTTCAGAAATTAATTCTGTCAATGAAGCTCAAAAGTTCTTAGATGATTTGTTAACTTTAGTCGAATTGTATTCAGTCTTGGTGTCACCAACTAGTCCACGTAGTCATGTAAAATTTTTCCAAAATCGACAAGTTTTAGAATCAATAGATGCTTTGAATCATTTAGGTGTAAAACTCTATTATCCTGTAATTATGGCGATGTATTACAATAATTACCATGAAAAAAGTATTTTGAAAGTTGTATTCAAAATCACTCAAGTCTTTGTTCGTCATAGAACAATCATCAATGATGGAACTAACAAATTAGAAAAAGGTTTTTCAGATGTTGCACATAAGATCTGGAATTATCAACTAAAAACAGTTGAAGAAATTAATCAAGAAATGAGTGAAAGACTGTTACCATCTTCTGAAGCGACTAAGGCAAGCTTTTCTGTGTTAGAAAAAACTGGTGGACAGCGTGGACCCAAGAAGTGGACATTGGTTTATTTGTTAGCCAAGTTATATGAAGCAAGTTATGATGATTTTACTGAAGGAATTTATACACCAATTTTTGATGATGACGATTATCGACTGATACAAATTGGAACGGATAATCAGATTGATGAGTACAAGGAATTGATCGGTAATTGGACGATTTTAGAAAAGAAATTGAGCAATAAGGATTTCAAAAATATCAATGAATTAATCAAGCAATTGTCACTTTCAAAATTAAATGCCAATCAAGAGTTAGCTAAAACTTTGAAAAATGCTAATTGGAATCAAATAACAATTAAACAGCGTCAACAAAGATTCACAAGTACTGTGACAGCTATTTGGTGATTTACTGATTGAATCTCCGGGCAGCACTGAGACTGTCACGTTTTCTACCATTAATGATTTCTTCTTCTAAATTGATCCTTCTTTTCAACTCAGCTAGTCTCATTTGACTATTTGCAGCCGTGATTTCCGCTTGTTTTTGCTGCTTCAATAAAAGTTTGTGCCGTTTTAGTAACGAGGCTTTACCATCTTTTTGGCAGAGTTTAATGTAATCTTGGATCTCGCCTAAGGGCATGTTTAATTCACGAAAGAATTTGATGCCTTGCAGCCACATTATTGATTCATCATCAAATTCACGTTGATTTTCGATATTTCTTTTTAACGAAGGTATCATATTCAATTCAGCATAATAGCGAATTGTAGGAACAGATAGCCCAACTTTTTTACTAGCTTCTGAAATTTTTAACATATGTTACACCTTCTTATCTATCTTCTATGATGACAGGATGTTAAATAAAAAAGTATCAAAAACTGATAAATTAGCTAGACGAAGTGTCAAAATTAAAAATTTACAAAAAAAGCGCAAAGTATTCATTACTTTGCGTTTTTTTGAATAGATAATATATTAATATAAGATGAAATTTTTTATTTCTGATAAAAGTTAAACTATACTTAAAAATTATATTTGGCTAATATAATATTTTTTGAAAAAAGTGCTCAAAGTCAACGGTTATCAGATCTAGCTATTGTATAATACAACGTGAGGTGATAAAAGCATGATTAATACACCATATACTTTTCAGGATACAGATGCGTTTAAGAGTACGGAACGTCTGATTATTAAAGGGCGCTTTTTCGCTACAGCCGTATCAGAGGCGTTCAATACTTTTAAACCTAAAAAGAGAAACATACATAAAATTTTGAATATAAAAAACAAATTATTGGTTCCAGAATTGTTAGCGGTAAAAAGAGAACGAATGTCCAAGTCTGTTTTTGCCTTTTTTAGAGGAACAGTTGATGTAATGCACTATGATTTATCTCAAAATGAAAATAGTGGCATTAAAGTTTTAGTCGGCGGGGATGCTCATTTAGGTAACTTTGGTTTTTATGGCTCATCTGAAGGACAACTTCTGTTCGATATGAACGATTTCGATGAGGCTCATTTGGGTCACTGGGAATACGATTTGAAGCGTTTATTAGTCAGTGCCTTACTAGTGGCTAGATCTCATAAGTTTGACGAAACAGAAGTGCAAGAGTACTTACTAACAGTCGTTGATACTTATTTTGATACCCTCAAGCACATGACAAAAATTTCTGAGATGAAACGATTTATTTTGCCCAACACGCTTCAAAATATCACTGAAATATTTGGACAGTTAAAGGATAACGAAGAATACTTCCAAGAATCTTTTAACAAAATGATTGCTAAAAGTATCAAAAAAGCGCAAAAGAGTAATTCAAATTTAGTGATTGAAAAATATACTGAAGTAGATGATGCTGGAAATCGTCGTTTTGTCGAAAATAAACCAGTTACGCAACATATCAGTAAAAAAGATTACCAAAGTGTAGCGAAAGGCTACGAAAAATATAAGAAAAACCAGCGCAGTGATGTTAGACTATTCCTAGAAGACTTTAAAATCATTGATATTGTTCGTCACAGCGTAGGTGTAGGTAGTGTGGGGACACTTTGTTATCTTATTTTACTTCGTGACCTTGATAGTAACTACTTGGTTTTACAAGCTAAGCAGGCTCTTCCTATCTATAATAATGACGAATTGTATTTTGACTCAAAAGTTAGTCAGGGCCAGAATATTGTTAATAGTCAATTGATTTTGCAAAGTGCATCGGATCCATTTTTAGGGGCTTTTGATACGGAGCAATATAGTTTTTACATGCGCCAGTTTAAAGATATGAAATCATCTATTAATTTAGATAAATTAGATTTTGAATCTTTCAAAGATTATACAAAGGTTTGTGTCATCTTACTTGCTAGAGCCCACTCCCATTCACCTAACTATCCATTAATTATAGGTTTTGGTGCTGAATACTCTGATATAGCTAATTCATTTATGAACTTTACTAATAGTTATGTCCAGCAAGTTGAGTATGATTATGAATCGTTTTTGAAAGATTTGAAAGACGAAGGGTAGTTTTTACATGAAACGAAAATTTTATAATAGGGATTTAAGCTGGATTCTATTCGATAATCGGGTAATAGATCAAGCTTATGACAGTGATGTTCCATTACTAGAAAAATTAAAATTTTTGTCCATCGCATCGAATAATCTTGATGAATTTTTCCGTGTTAGAATGCATAATATTGATAATTTAATGGAAAATAAGAAAAATGATAAGCGGACTAATCTCAGTGGGGATGAGATTCTAGATCTTGTTTATGATTTTAATGCTCATAATATTGCTAAACAATATAAGAAGTATGATTCATCTATGCAGGATGCCAAAGATCGTGGTTTGTTTTACATTTTGAAATATGATGAATTGAGTGACGAAGAAAAGAAGCATGTTACTAAATTTTATGAAAAGAAAATTTTGCCAAGACTTGATATGCAAAGGTTCTCCAAAGTATACAAGTATCGTCACAATTTGAACTTTTTAATGGAAACACCACATCATATTTATACATGTCCAGTTCCCGAAGATTTAGGCAGATTGATTGAAACTGGCGTTGATGATCATTATGTTTTGATCGAGGATTTAATTCAAAATGCCTCTAAGGAATTGAAACGTAAGTATAAAGTTTCTAAAGCTTATGTTTTTCGGGTAACTTATGATCAAAATAAACCTTATGATTTTCTCGATAAAAATATGTCGGATGAAGAATATCTGCAGAAAATGATCAACTATGTAGATACGCGTGAATTACGAAAAATCATGCGAGTCGAATTTGATGGTGATGAAGAGAAAAAGGGACGCAATTACTTTACAAAATTATTTGATATTAGTAAGAAAAGTGTTTATAAAATTCCAGGACCAGTTGATCTTAGATTTTTGAATACATTGGTTAAAAAGTACAAGAATCATTCTGAATTAGTTTTTTCGCCATTCAAAGCTTTGCAATGGAATCCTTCTAAGAATATTTTGGAATATTTACAACACTCACCAATATTTGTGCAATATCCTTATGATTCTTACAGTGTCTTCATTAATTATTTGGAAGCTGCTGTTAATGATCCTAAGACGACCAAAATTTTTATTACAATTTATCGGACAGAAAAGAATTCTGATTTGTTGCGTCTATTAAAAGAAGCCGCTCAAAAAGGAATTCAAGTTACAGCTTTGGTAGAATTGCGAGCCAGATTTGATGAAGTTCATAATATTGAGGTTGCCAAAGTCTTGAAGGCAGCTGGAGTGAAGATTCTCTTTGGTGACAAGGTCAATAAAGTTCACTCAAAGATTTGTTTGGTTTTACATGGCGACAATAGAGGGTATGTTCAAATTGGAACGGGAAATTATAATGCTATTACGGCTAAAGGTTTCTCCGATTTGAGCTATTTTACAAGTAATCAAATGTATATTGATGATGCAACTAAGTTCTTCGATCACTTAGTTAATGGAACTAAAGTTGATTACAACTTAATCGTTACATCACCGGATAATATAAAAAGAATGATAATTCAAAATATTAAAGACGCTACAAAAGCATACTTGCGTGATGGTCAAGGTGAGGTCTTCATGAAAGTTAATGGTTTAACGGATGTTGATATTATCGGGGCTATTTATGTGGCTGCACGTCAAGGTTTACCATTTAGATTAATTGTTCGGGGTCCATGTTCTTTGAAAATTGGCATTTGTGGTCCAAAAGAAGATATTCGTGTAAAGAGTATTGTTGGGGAATTATTGGAACATGGTCGCATCTTTAAGTTCCAATATGGTAATGATCACACAGATGTCTGGATCTCTTCAGCCGATATGATGACAAGAAATCTAGAACGAAGAGTAGAAATTGCTGTGCCTGTCATTGAGGATAAGGCTAAATTGAAATTATCAAAGATTATTAAGATTTTTGAAAAGGATACAGAAAATTCGTATTGGCTCAATTCTGACGGCGACTATGTTAAAGAAGATGTTGAAAATGGAGTTTCAGCGCAACAAACTTGGCTGAGTCGTTTGAAATGGAGAAAATACATTAAAACAAATTAGATTTTGGGGATTTTTTATAGAATTCGTCATGAGTTCTATTTTTTTTTGCCTCAAAAATGGGAATAAAAAAACTGCCATCAAAATTAATTGATAGGCAGTTTTTTTGTTAGATTTGAAAGCCCTAGTTTAACATGTTTTTTAATGCTTTGCTAAGGGAGAAATCTTTTGGTTTTGTTTTAGATGATTTGTTTTTTTGATTCTTTTTTGTTCTATGGTTCTATTTTAATAATCGTTGGCTTTCATGCTCTAGCTCTAAAACTCACCACTTTCAACATCTTTGATGAATTGTTCCAAATGATCAAAATAAACTGGAGCATTATCGATCATATGATGGTGTCCGCCATTTGGTGTTGTTACTAATCTTGCATGTGGGATTTCCTTTTGCATGATTTTAGCTGTGGCGATTGGCATTGTTTCGTGTTCACCGAATGTCAATAATGTTGGCACTTTGATTTCCTTGAGATGTTTTCTGAAATGCCAGTCTTTTAATTTACCTGTGATGACGAATTCGTTATCGCCTTGGAAGGCATTGTAAACTGGTGTAGCTGTTGTGTCAATCAAATGTCTGATAGCAGTTGGTTGTTTACGGTCAACGTATTCAGCGTTTAAAATGTCGACGTAACTTTGGTAAGTTGGGTCTGACAAATTATTTTCAGCTTCAATTTTTTCCATATATTTAACTTTATCAGGGCCTAAAGTATCTAAACGGCACTTGTTAACGTTAGTGACGTATTCGTCAATTTCATCAACCATACTTGAAATGATGGCACCTTTTAGATGTTGACCATATTTAGCAGCGTACATTTGAACTAGTAAGCCACCCCATGATTGACCAATTAGATAGAAATTATCTAGTCCTAATTTTTGTCTAACTTCTTCGACTTCTTCTAGGAAGTAATCGTATGTCAGATATTTTTTAGCGATTTCGGGGTCGCTATAGTCGGGTTGATCTGAATACCATGATCCTAGTTGGTCGTACATTGTTACTTGAACGCCTAAGTCGGCTAATTTTTCACCGAAGTTTTCCCAATATTCGTGATTTCCACCGGGTCCACCGTGGAGGCAAAGCAATTGGATGTCACCATGTCCTTGAGTGTTGGTCCACAAATGGTAACCGTTATCCAAGGTTAAAATTGTTGTTCCTTGTTTCATAAGAATTTCACCTTCCTGCAAATGATATTCCTAAGTATATCGCTAATTCTAAGGTTATTTCAAATTATCTATAATCTACCTTTAATTATTCTAACGAAAAACTTATTTTAATTATGGAATAATATAGCGTAATATTTAAGAAGATATAATATATATGATAAAATTGGTATACGTTTAAAGAGGGATGATACGATGAAAAAGTGGGTAATTAGTCTATTGTCTGTGGGGATGCTCTTAGGTGTATTTAGTGCAACTGGTTTCAATTCAGTCGCGCCTAATCAAAGTATTGTACAAGCAGACACGAATAATAATGAAAGAACTATCAATTATCAAGTTTATAAAACCGGTTCAGATGATAAATCGCCGGCTGATGTTTACTTTACTAAAAGTGCTGATGTTACAACTAATTCAGACGGAACGCATAAAGTAACAATGACGGCGGAAGTTTCAAAGTTGACAGGCTTAGAGATACCGACGATCAATGGTCAAAAACCGAGTGTTTCGGCAACTTATACTCGGGATGGTAAAAAGTACGTGGATATCAGTTTCAAAGTTAATAAATTAGCTGATTTAAACAATTCAATTGATGGAACTGTTCAAACAAAGTTATTGAATTTTAAAATGGATCAAAACAGTGTTGATTTTAAATTTGATTCCAGTTCACTCGACTCTAGTGGAGCAGCGAGTTCTTTTGCGGCCAGTTTACACAAGATAACCGAGGCCGAGAACCAAGTTCAAACAAATTTGGACGCCGCTAATGATGTCTTGGATAATACCACAGATGACACCGATGAAAATGACGATGAGGATATTATTGATACGCCACAAACGGCAAAGAATAGTGATAATAAGACTATTTTAAAGGAATTGACTTACAAAATTGCCAAAAACAATGGTGATGGCGCTTTGATTTCACCTTATTTCACTAATACGGCTAAAGTTATCCAAAATCCAGATGGCAGTTACTATGCAGAAGTAACCGTCAAGTATCCAAAAAAATTTGGTAATACAGCTGTAAAAGTTAACTATGTGAATAATGCTAAACCAGTTAATTTGAGTTTTACTAGTATCGGGGACAGTAATTACTTGAAATTTGATTTTCCAATTAACAATTTAACTGATTTAAGCAATTTGATTCCAGGAAATATTTCTCTGGATATTCCTGATTTTGGAATTGATAAAGATGTCGATTTTAATTTAGATTTTGACAGTATGAATCCAAGTGATCTTTCAAATTTGACCGATGATTCTGATTTGTCAGGTTTATTGTCAAATATGAGTGGGTTGAAAACAGGCGATGTTAAAATAGAAACCGTTAAGGAACCTAAAAAACAAACGTTACCCCAAGCAGGAAATGAGACTAACAATGGTTTAGCTGTCATTGGTGGTCTGCTTTTAATCATGTGGATAGCTTTGATCAAAGAAACATACGTGAAAAAATAAAAATAATGCGAGGCATAGTCAAAATCTGGCAATGTCTCGCTTTTGTTGTATGATAAGAAAAAATCCCTTTAAGGAGAAAAAATATGAGTGATTTCGATGAAAAAGATGTCGTTACACTCTGCGGTCAAATAGGAAGAGTCCTGTTAGAAAATGGTGCGGAAACTTCTCGGGTTGAGGGAACAGTCGAATATATTGGCCGAGCTGTTAACATTCCAATCGTCTGTCACGCCACTATGACCGCTGTTTTTGTTAATTCAGAAAAGAGTGCCACCACCCGGATCTTCAAGGTGCGCGTAGGTGATTTCAATTTACAAAAAGTGGACAAAATAAATACATTATCAAGGCAATTTTCCAATCACGAATTAAATTTTGCCGAATTAAAAGAAGCCGTTTTAGAAGTAGAATATGATACGTCCGACTTCACCTGGTGGCAAAAATGGCTCGGAGCAGGACTAGTCTCAGTTGCACCAATGTTGTTATTTAAGGCAACTTGGTTCGACCTTTTCTTATCCTTTTTCGTGGGAATTTTCGGGTTCATCGCCGCTCAATTCGTCGGGCATCACTCCAAGATCCCTTATATTTCAGTAGCCGTTGGTGGAGTGACTATCAGCCTTTTGGCGCACGTTTTGATGAATTTAGGAGTTGCAACTGATGCCAACAATATCATCATCAGTGCTCTAATGCCACTAGTTCCTGGGGTAGCAATGACTAACTCACTACGAGAAATTATTGAAAAAAACACTATTTCCGGACTTGTCCGCGCAACTGACGCTATCATGGCTGGAATCTCAATCGGAAGTGGCGTTGTCATTGGCCAAATCATAGTCAAAATGGTAATGGGAGGGTAGAAATGCAAATAACATTAGGTTTTGTTTTCGGATTTTTATCCAGTGTCGGTTTTGGAATCGTGACGAATAATCCCAAAAGAACGCTGATTCCAGCTGGTTGGATTGGCGCCATTGCCTGGGTAGTCTACATAATTGCCGGTTGGTATAATCACGGCGTCATCGTTCCTAATCTATTAGCGGCCATCGTCATCGGAATTTTAGGGAATCTATCGGCCATTCTAGTCAAAGCTCCCGTCAATATTTTTTATGTTCCGTGTTTAGTATCACTCGTTCCAGGAGCCATCATCTATGACAGTATGAAAAACTTCACACTAGGATACGACAAAATGGCCGCCCACGGATTAGTCAAAGCATTAACAATCGGGATGTCATTAGCAATCGGTTTTGTGATAGCAGAAGCTATTTCAAATAAGATTTACCCACCATTGAAGAAATACCTGCATAATAGGAAAAATGTTTAATTCTTTTAATTGATTTAATTTGATGTAAAAAAATAGAAGATCTTACTAGAGTCGCAGGAAAATACTGCAATCTAGTAGGATCTTTTTCTATTTCTATTATTACTTCTATTTTAAATAAAGACGGCATACTACTACACCCAACAAAAATCCAAAGAAATCCAAAAAAAATCAGAAACTTGACCAACATCAAGTTCTAATCACCACATTCCCGTTAATATATGTCTTGTAAGTTAAGCAAGCGAGAAATTAAACATATATAAATTAGGAGAGGTAATTGAAATGAATAAATTAAACATTTGGATTCAAAAGCATCAAAACAAAATGACCGCTACAATTGCCGTCCTCATCGTTTTAAGTTTACTCTTGGGAAAAGTTTTCCAACTAGAAACCTTGGGAACAGTGGCAATGATCATTGCCAGTATCATCGGAGCTATTCCGGTGGCACTACATGCATTTTCAGCATTACAAAATAAAGTTATCAGTATTGAACTACTCGTAACGATCGCTGTTATTGGGGCTTTCATTATTGGAGAATATGAAGAATCAGCTGTTGTTACATTCCTCTTTCTCTTTGGAAGTTTCTTGGAACAAAAGACTTTGGAGAAGACTCGTTCATCTGTTAGAAGTTTGACACAGATGGCACCAACGACTGCTCTACTAATCAATGAAGATGGCACAACTGAAGAAGTTGATGTCGATGACCTTGATGAAGGAGATCACGTTGTTGTAAAACCTGGTGGTCAAATTCCCGTTGATGGAAAAATCATTGATGGTACAGGATATATGAACGAAGCTTCAATTACAGGTGAATCAACACCCGTTGAAAAAACTGTTGGTGACAATGTTTTCGCCGGCTCGATCACCGATAATGGAACTATTACGATTGAAACAACCTCAGTTGGTGAAGATACAACTTTCGGTAAAATTATCGAATTAGTTGAAGAAGCACAAGATAGTCAATCACCCGCTGCTCGTTTTATTGATAAGTTTGCTACATACTACACCCCCGCTGTATTAGTGATTGGAATTTTAGTTTGGGCCATCACAAGAGATTTCCCACTAGCAATCACTGTCCTCGTTCTCGGATGCCCTGGTGCCTTGGTTATCGGAGCTCCAGTTTCTAACGTTGCCGGAATCGGTAATGGTGCCAAGAATGGTATTTTGATGAAAGGTGGAAACGCCGTTAATACCTTCTCACACGTTGATACACTAGTTCTTGATAAGACCGGTACATTAACAACCGGCAAGATGTCAGTCACAAACGTCGATAACTTCGGCGCAGATAAGACAAAAGATATGGCACTACTTTCAGCCGTTGAACAGACTTCTGATCACCCCTTGGGTCAAGCTATCGTCAAGTATGTTGCTGACTCAGGTGTCACGCAAGCGGTTGAACTACCAGAATTAGATACAGTTAAAGGCCAAGGATTAGTTGGTCAAAATGACGATTTCAAGATTTTAGTTGGTAACGAACGTTTGATGAAGAACAACAACGTCAAGATCTCAAAAGCACAAAGAAAAGCTATCGATGCCCGCATGAACCAAGGAGATTCAGTTGTCTTGATGGCTATCGACCAAGAACTTCGCTTAGTCGTTGGTGTTAATGATCAACTAAGACCAGATGCTAGAGCCGGACTACAAGCTTTGAAAGATGCTGGTTTGAAACGTGTCGTTATGTTGACTGGTGATAATAAAGTCGCTGCTCAACGTGTCGCTGATAGATTACCAATCGATGAAGTTCACGCCGAACTTCTTCCTGAAGATAAAGTTGAATATGTTAAGAAATTCAAGGAACAAGGTAGTACCGTAGCCTTTGTTGGTGATGGTATCAATGATTCACCTTCACTTGCTACCGCTGATATTGGTATCGGAATGGGTACCGGAACAGATGTTGCCATTGAAACTTCTGACATCATCTTAGTTAAATCAAGTTTCAACGCTTTAGCACATGCTTATACCTTATCCAAGAAGACCGTTGCCAACACCAAAGAAAATATCATTATCGCCGTTGGTACCGTAGCTTTACTATTACTCGGTTTAATCATCGGTGTAATTCATATGGGTAGTGGAATGTTCGTTCACGAATTAAGTATTTTAGTAGTTATTTTCAACGCAATGAGATTAATTAGAAATAAATCTCAAAAACTTGATTCAAATCAAGTTCTTAAAACAGCAAACTGATTAAGATAGTATTTGTAAGTTAGATAAGCAAGTATTCGTTTGATACTTGCGAGCTATAAGTGCTTCAACCTGGAGCATTTATAGCTCGTGAGTATCGACAATACTAGCGAAGATTAAAGATATATGGAGGAATCAATTATGGCAAAAGCAATTTTACAACTAGGTGAATTAACATGCCCATCATGTTTAACAAAGATTCAAAAGGGTGTTGAAAACCAAGATGGCGTTTCAAATGTCAAGGTCCTCTTCAACGCTGGTAAAGTTAGAGCAGATTTTGATGAAGCTAAAACTTCAGCAGATAAGATTTCAGATGTAATTACAGATTTAGGATATGAAGTTAAAAAAGTTAAGGTTAAGGAGAGCAAGTAATGACAGAATTAACAATCGATGAAAAGTTCGCTGCAGAACAAAAACAAGCCGATGCAGATCACCACAAACCAACCGCAGGAGCAATGACAGGACATATCGTTTCTAATCATTTCCTACTAAACATCAAGTTGCACCAAATCAAGTGGTTCATCAAAGGCCCTAATGCCAACTCTTATAAAGATGTTTTGAATCAAACAATTGACGAAAACAACGCTTGGTATGATAAGATTGCTGATGAATTGTTAGACGAAGGCGAATTGCCACCATCAACAATGAAGGAATATTCAGACTACTCAATGCTTGAAGAAGACGGTAAGAACAAGTATTTGAAGGCTGAAGATATGATTCAAACAATCGTTAATGACTTTGCTACTGACAACATGTTTATTACACGTGCTATCAAGTTGGCAGAAAACGAAGACCGTCCATTCATGGCTCAAGTATTAGTTCAATTACTTGGCTTCAATAACCACCAAATCAGAGTTTACCAAGCACTTCTTGGCAAATCTGCTAAAGAAGGTTTTGAAGAAGAAGACGACGAAGATTTTGATTAATTTAATTGAGGAGAGATAATTAATGGCTAAATTAGCGCATGACCATACAGCTGAGGATTGTGTTCAGTTAGTTCCAATTTTTAAGACCTTGTCGCAAGAGGATATTGAAACAGTGGCAACTCTAGTAACACATCACCATTATAAAAGTGGCGAATATATCTTTTCAGCTGGGGATGTTGCTGATTCATTAAGTATCGTAGCTCATGGACAAGCTAAAGTTTTCCAAGTTTCCGCAAGCGGTAAAGAAAAAATGTTAAGAGTTTTGCAGACAGGTGACTTTGAAGGTGAAGCTACTTTGTTCTCAGATTCTGAACACAACAATTTCACCCAAGCCCTAATGGACACCGAAGTTTGTCAGATCTCCCGCAGTGACTTTCAAAAGTTAATGCAAAAGTCCCCAGCATTGGCAGTAAATATGGTCAATGCTCTAGGTAGAAGAATCGTCCAATTGGAACAACAAACCGCTGAAGTAACAACAGCCAGCGTCGAAAGCCGATTGGCAAACTACTTGTTAGAAACAAGCGCCGGTTTAGATGAAGAAGTTTTCACCTTACCATTGAAGAAAAAAGACATCGCAACATACCTTGGAACTACCCCTGAAACAATTAGTCGAAAGTTAAGTTCACTGGCTAAGCAAGGTATGATTGAGAAAATCAGTAATAATAAGTTTAAGATTTTAGATGAAGACCGATTAATGATGATAGATTAGAGCGTGGAAGCCAACGGTTAGGAGTCAGCAGATAGCCTAGCTTCACGGATTGCCCGCCGGTTTTGCGGGCGATTTGGGAAGCATAGCTATATGTTGACTCCTGTTGGCTGGAACGCATTTTGACTATATCGCCAGAACCCATGGTTACTTAAAAAAACTAAAAGCCACCAAATATCAGAAAAGAAGATATTTGATGGCTTTTAAAATACAAAAATCATACCTGAAACAACAAAATTAATGCAAACACATTATCCGAACAATCTATTAAAATCCCGTTGACTTAGTTCGTGAAACAAGCTATCTTTAATGCAACAAATGAATATATGGGAGAAATAATATGTTTACGCCTGAAGAGATTTTAGAGAAAAGTATCAATGCCGGCGTGGGTAAATTGAAAAAATCACTGATTGCCAAGATGATTCTTGGCTTTATCGGTGGAGCAATGATTTCGATTGGTTTTTTAGCTTACGTCAGAGTTAGTGCTTCGATTCCTAAAGACCTAGCGAGTGTAAAAGCTTTTGCAGGAGCGACTGTCTTTCCGATTGGTTTGATTATTATTTTGTTAGCTGGTGGGGAACTAGCGACAGGAAATATGATGGCAGTTGGATCAGCTATCTTTGCTAAAAAAGCTTCGGTTATGGACTATTTGAAAAATTTAGCGATAATCACTTTATTTAATTTTCTCGGAGCAGTTTTTGTAGCCTACTTTTTTGGTCATGTAGTCGGATTAACGCATGCGGCACCATTTCGACAAAGCGTGATTGCTGCGGCTGCAAGTAAGACCAGTGCTAGTTTTCTAGCGGCTTTTATTTCTGGAATTGGTTGTAACTGGTTGGTTGGATTAGCCGTTTGGTTGTCCTATGGGGCAAAGGATGCGGCTGGCAAGATCATGGGAATCTGGTTCCCAATTATGATTTTCGTGGCTATCGGTTTCCAACATAGTATCGCTAACTGTTTCATTATTCCTGCAGCTATTTTTGAAGGTGGCAGCACGTGGAGTTTGTTTATCCAAAACTTGATACCAGTTTATCTGGGCAATATTATCGGTGGTACGATTTTTGTAGCTGGATTTTATTATTTGAGTTATCAAAAGAAGAGTTAGGATTTTTTGGAGGTTGGTGAAGTATGCCGTCCTCCGCAACAAACTCGATTTTGCCTGGAACGTACTGGGCACGACTTGAAACTACCGTAAAGTGCGCGGCATTTCCAAGTCGCCCCACCGCGTTCCAGCGTTTCCCAGAGCTGTTACGGAAGACGGCATCCAACACTACCTCAAAATAGAAGTTTAGTTTTACAGTTTTTCGTGAATCAAGCTCAAAATCAACTCCACAAAAACAATTGGAATCGATTGGCCGTCTGTGAATGAGCGACTGGCGAAGGTTGATCCGGGTAGCACGATTGTATTAGGGAAAACCTTTGTTAATTCGGCTTTGGGATTGGTTGTTATTAAAAAGGAATTCTTAGGCATGTTGCTGACAATATCTGGTAAGAACTGTACGAAATCGCGCTTGTTGCCGCTAGCTGAAAAGAGTACTAAGGTTGATTTTTCGGTCATCGTTAAGGCAACGTGGGATGAGTTGATGTAGTCGTTTGAGTAAAGGGATGGCTTGCCTAAATCGGATAGGCCGTAATACAACTCTTTGGCGGGGAATGACGAATAGTAAGTTCCTAATAAATAATTTAATTCATCATTCATTAAACAGTTGATTAAATTGTCGATTTTACTTTTGTCGACTTGCGAAATCTGATTGATGACTTTGACATAATCACTTAAAAAGGTGCTGACGAGACTGTCGGCATCTTTTTTTTGTTTGCCACTGTGCAAGAAGTGAATGACTTCAAAACGAAAATCTTTATAACCTTGAAAACCGAGCGTTTGGCAAAATCTCAAGACTGCTGAGGTTGAGGTTTGAGCTTCAGCGGCTAATTTGGTGATGGTGAAGGTCTCGATATTCTCGGGATATTCAACAATATAGTCACTGACCTTTTGTTCGGATTTAGAGAAGTTTTGTTCCTTTTTAATGTTGTCGATAATGTTCATGATTTATTTACTCCAAGGGAATTAATTAAGTTAACTTTACTTGCCGATGAAAATATTGTCAATTAAATCTAACAATATTGTTGACAATGAGCTGATAGATATTCTAAGATAAAATTATCAAAATTAAATGATAAAATTGTCAGGAGAATAATAATATGTCAAAAGAATTACCAAAAGGATTTCTCTGGGGCGGCGCAACCGCTGACTTTCAGTATGAAGGTGGCTTTGACGAAGGTGGACGTGGAATTTCATCACACGATTATGAAACTGATGGGTCTAAAAAGCAGCCACGCCATCACACAATGAAGATGCCTGATGGTACGATTATTGAGCCTAACAGTTCCTTTATTTTGGCAGATTCTGTTCCTAAAGATGCTCAACCAGTATTTTTAGATGATCAGTATTATCCAAGTAACAAGGCGGTTGATTTTTATCATCACTACAAAGAAGATATTAAACTCATGGCCGGTATGGGATTCAACGTTTATCGTTTCTCAATTGCTTGGAGTCGAATTTTTCCAACTGGGGAAGAAGACCAACCAAATGAAGCCGGTTTAAAATTTTATGACAATGTTATTAACGAGATGGCTAAATATAATATGGAACCGCTGATCACAATTTGTCATGATGAAATGCCTATTAATTTAGCTTTAAAATATGATGGTTGGAATTCAAGACGCGTGATCGACGATTATGTAAAATACGCCAAAGTCCTATTTGAACATTTTGGTGACCGTTGTAAGTATTGGCTCACTTTTAATGAAATCAATGCTGTGCGCGGTTTTGGGCCAACTGGTGTGCATAATTCATTTGGTCAAGATCGTTATCAAGCGGATCACAATATGTTCGTTGCTTCTGCTAAAGCCGTTAAAATGGGGCACAAATTAATGCCTGATAGTCAATTTGGGACGATGTTTGCGATGAGCGCTGCCTATGCTGCTACTTGTGAGCCGGAAGATATGTTCCATTCTTTGCAAGAAAATCGTGAGAATTGGTATTTTATCGATGTCATGGGTCGCGGGTATTATCCTAGATATGCTCAAGAGATTTGGGAACGTCATGGCGTTAAAGATTTACAGATGGAACCTGACGATGAGAAGATTCTCAAAGAAGGACAACTTGATTTTATTGCCTTTAGTTACTATCGTTCCAGCACGACCAAAGCAGGCGATGACTGGTTCAATGTCGGTGGCTCTTCCAATCCTTATTTGAAAGAAACGCCTTGGGGCTGGCCAGTTGATCCATTAGGTTTGCGATATACGATGAATGAAATTTACGACCGCATTCAAAAACCAATTTTTATTGTTGAAAACGGAATGGGTGCAATCGATAAGGCGGATGAAAATGGCTACGTCGAAGATGATTATCGAATAAATTATTTAAAAGATCACCTTAGTGCTATGGCCGACGCCATCAATCTCGATCACGTACCTTGCTTGGGCTATACAATGTGGGCGCCAATTGATTTAGTTTCCTTATCAACCGGTGAAATGAAGAAACGCTATGGCTTTGTTTATGTTGATATGGATGACAAAGGAAACGGTACTTTGAAGCGGACACCGAAGAAGTCTTATAACTGGATGAAGAGAATTATTGAGACTAATGGGAAAGCTTTAGATGAATAACAAGGATGACGATATTTATTTTAGCTATAGATTTGAAAGAGTCCCGGAATTTTTATAAATAAGTACTGTTATTTTAACTTTTTGAGAGAATTTTCATCATTTTTATGTTTTTATCAATAATTCAAATAAGGCCAAATTAGTTTAAATTGATTTAAATTTTGATAAAAGGATTAATCATAAAAACGTTGATGTATCAATGCTACAATGATATAAACATTGAAATTATTGGAGTACTGACATGCCGAAAAATAGAACAGGACATGGATCAATATATGGATCACCTTATGCAAAGGGAAGGGATCTTACTAGAAGAGCAGTTCATGAAAGATATGAATGGGAAATCTCTAAAGTCCTTGAGAAGAAAAAGAAACGAGGGAGAAATTCTAGAGTTATAGATAAATCCAATTATGAATTGTTAGTCAGATCATTATTTAAACGTAGGTTTGCTGCTGTTGCTCTGAGTGAATTCAAATTTAGAAATGTAAGGGATATAGATGTAGTGGCAACAGATGCCGATAGTCATAAAAAATATAGGTGCAAAGTTGATTTAAAAAGCAATGAAATTAAATTGATTGGTATGATTAATTAATGAGAAATGTATTTTTGAAAATCAAAAACAAATAAAAAACGTAATAATCTGACTAGGATTATTACGTTTATTTGTGTTTTATGAAGGAGGGTGTGAAAACTAAAATAGTTTGTAATTTATAAGGCAAAACTTGTTGGGTGACACTTATTTAGTTGAATAGTGTAGCAACTGCTTTATCAACTTTGTCTTGGTCTGCTAGGTATGGAATTGTGATATAACTTGAGCCATTTTGAGTCTTGTTATATTCGATTGAGGTTTCGATGGCGTGTTCGTTTCTTGCCCAACTACGACGAGCAACTCCGCCCATTGTATCCCAAGCAATAGCTGATTTGATGATTTCGTCGATTCTTTCTGAGCCGTCTAAGACTAATCCGAATCCACCGTTGATTGACTTACCGATACCAACTCCACCACCATTGTGAAGAGCAATCATCGTCATTCCACGGGCAGCGTTTCCGGCATAACACTGTGTAGCCATGTCGGCACAAACGTTACTTCCGTCCTTGATATTTGATGTTTCACGGAATGGAGAATCGGTACCTGATACGTCGTGGTGATCACGTCCAAGCATAACTGGACCAATCTTGCCTTCACGAACTAATTCGTTGAACTTCAAGGCGATATTGATACGACCGATACAGTCTTGGTAGAGGATACGTGCTTGAGTACCAACAACTAGTTGGTTCTTTTCAGCGTCGCGAATCCAATTGTAGTTGTCACGATCTTGATAACGTCTGTTAGGATCGATAGCACTCATTGCGGCATGGTCAGTTGCGATAAGATCTTCGTGTTTACCACTTAGACATACCCAACGGAATGGGCCATATCCGTAATCAAAGAGCATTGGTCCCATGATATCTTCAACGTATGATGGCCAAATGAAACCGTCTTTGTCGTCGATACCGTTCTTAGAAATTTCTTTAACGCCAGAGTCATAAACAGCTTTCATGAAGGAGTTACCGTAATCAAAGAAGTAAGTACCTTTGCTTACAAGGGATTTGATGACTTCAAAGTGACGGTGAAGTGTTTCGTCGACCAATTTATGGAATTTAGGTTTGTCAGTTGCCAAGAGTTCAGTTCTTTCATTGAAGCTGATACCAACTGGACAGTAGCCACCTTCGTAAGCATTGTGACATGATGTTTGATCGGATAATAGATCAACGTGAATATTGTTTTTATCAACGTATTCTAGTAAGTCAACAATGTTTCCGTGATAGGCAATTGAAGTCTTTTCTTTCTTGTCGAGGTATTCTTGAGCAATCTTGATAGCTTCTTCTGGAGTTTCAGCTAAGTTACTTATCCAACCTTGTTCCATTCGCGTGTCGATTCTAGATTTGTCGACTTCGGCAATGATGGCTACGGCGTTAGCAATTTCACCAGCTTTACCTTGAGCGCCACTCATACCACCGAGTCCGGAAGAAATGAATAGTTTACCTTTTAGGTCGCCATCGTCAGGAATACCTAATTTGAGACGTCCAGCATTTAGAAGGGTGTTGAAAGTACCGTGAACGATACCTTGTGGGCCGATATACATCCAACCACCGGCTGTCATTTGACCGTAGTTAGTTACGCCCATTTCTTCAGCAACTTCCCAGTCGTTGATATTGTCATATTCACCAACCAAAAGTCCGTTTGTGATGACAACTCTTGGAGCATCTTTCTTTGATTTGAAAAGCCCTAGTGGGTGACCTGATTCAACAACTAATGTTTGTTCGTCAGTCATAACTTCCAAATATTTCTTGATCAATTGATATTGCATCCAGTTAGCACAAACTGAACCAGTTTCACCATAAGTAACTAATTCATATGGATAAAGGGCAACGTCAAAATTCAAGTTGTTGTCGATCATAACTTGGATAGCTTTAGTAGCTGTACAAGTTCCTTTATATTCGTCGATTGGTTTACCGTAGATTCTTTCTTTTGGATACCAACGGTAACCGTAAATACGACCACGAGTCTTCAATTCTTCTAAGAATTCTGGAATTACGATATCGTGGAATTTAGGATTTACGTAACGTAAAGCATTCTTCAAAGCGAGTTCAGTTTGATTTTTCGTTAGACGGAAACCTCTATCTGGAGCACGTCTAATTCCTTCTTGGAAAACGGTTTTTTCTGGTAATACATCATCGAGTTGAATTGTGATAGCATCTTCATTTTTGTAATCGATCATTATGTTAACCTCCCAGTACTGAATTCATCATTAAGTGCTGCTGCAATTTGAATTATATCTAGATACAGTCAATAGACAGTCTATTAAATAAAAAAGTTGCTTCAAGCACTTTGAGATAACGCTTACAATATTTTTGACAGAAATTTGACAAATAGCCAGTAGAATGAAGAAAAACTAGAATTAGGAGTGTTTGTGATGAAAGCAGATAAAATTCTAACTAATTTTAAGCAGATTTTTTCACCAATCGACAAGGGACATCAGTTGAGAGGTTCTCAGATGAGTGAAGCTAACATTATTGAAAATGGCTATATTGCAATTAAAAATGGGAAGATTTTAAAAATCGCTTCTGGAAAACCCGATGCCGAATTAATCGACGATAAGACAGAAATAATTGATTACACTGGTAAAATGGCTACTCCAGGATTGATCGACTGTCATACTCACCTAGTTTATGGTGGTAGTCGTGAAAATGAATTCTCCAAAAAATTAAATGGCGTACCATATTTGGATATCCTCGCTCAAGGTGGCGGAATTTTGAGTACCGTTAATTCGACTCGCCAAGCAAGTTTTGACGAATTGTACGACAAGACCAACGATTTGTTGAACGAAATGGTCATTCATGGGGTGACAACGGTTGAAGCCAAGAGTGGCTATGGCTTGAATTGGGAAACCGAAGAACGCCAGTTGAAAGTAGTCGAAAAACTCAACCAAGATCACGTTATCAACCTTGTTTCCACCTTCATGGCCGCTCATGCGATTCCACCAGAATATAAAGGAAAGAGTGACGAATTCATCGATTTAGTAATTGAAGAAATGTTGCCAAAAGTTAAAGCAGAACACTTGGCAGAATTCTGCGACATTTTCTGCGAAACCGGCGTCTTCACAGCAGCTCAATCAAAGCGTTTGTTACAAGCAGCTAAAGACTTAGGCTTCAAATTGAGAATTCACGCAGACGAAATCGACTCAATCGGCGGTGTTGATGTTGCCGCTGAACTAAATGCCACTAGTGCCGAACACTTGATGATGATCACCGACGAAGGCATCGATAAACTAAGCCAAGCTCACGTGATTGGAAACTTGCTACCAGGGACAACTTTCAGTTTGATGGAAGACACCTACGCTCCAGCCAAAAAGATGATCGAAAAGGGCATGGCCATCACATTAACGACCGACAGCAATCCCGGCAGTTGTCCAACCGCTAACTTACAATTCATCATGCAATTAGGCTGTTTCATGATGAAATTGACGCCAATCCAAATTCTCAACGCCGTAACGATCAATGCCGCTTATTCAGTTTGCCAAGCTGATAAAATTGGAAGTTTTGACGAAGGAAAGAACGCCGACATCACCATCTTCGACGCCCCAAATATCGATTATCCATTCTATTTCTTCGCAACCAATCTAGTAGGATCAGTCTACAAAGATGGAAAATTAGTCGTTCAAGATAGACAACTCGTTTAATAGAGGGAGGAAGTATGCCGTCTTCCGCACAATCCCTGTGATGGACTGGAACGCTACTGAATAGTGGTTCTATGGTTTATTTCTTTCTAATGATTTAGGAATAACCGTTCTATTCAGGGATTTCTTATGATTTTTAAAAAAGCAAAAGTAAACAGCATTTATTTTTGTATACGTAAAGAATCAATTAATGCGTATAAAAGATAGATGCTGTTTTTTGTGAGATTAGGAAAATGTTATTATAATATACTTCAAAATAGTGTTGAAAGGATTAAATCTAATGAAAAATAGCGTTGATTTCGATGATGGACTAAGAAGGGAATAGCGCCGGCAGCGTTCCAGCTCATCACAGGGCTCGTACGGAAGACAGCAGCTCACGCTAACCAAAAAATAGAAATAATCCTCCCCAAATAATGTAACCGATTTCAAAACGTGGTAGTCTTTGTATGGTCAATATCGTAAAATTAATTATGAGATTGATATCGACCAAGGGGGATGAAACGATGCGCAAGATTTTGAAATTTAAATTATTTGGTAATCCTCAAATTTATCTTGAAGACGAACCAGTATTTTTCTCATTTTCTAAAATTAATGCACTGCTCTATTATTTGGCAGTCAATCCCGTTATCAGCCGGGATGAAATTGCTGGATTATTATGGCCTAATAAATCCGAACAAAGTGCTCGCAAGAACCTTCGTAACACCATTTACCAAGCTAATAAAGCTTTGGACGCAGAGTATATAGTTTCACCTAACAAGTCAATTTTGCAGCTGAACGAAGCTTTAGTTGTTCAAAGTGACGTCGCAACCTTTATGTCTGATCCGGAGAATAACCTCGACGAATATCAAGATGAATTCTTAAAAGGATTCTTTTTGAAAGATTCAGAAAATTTCGATCTCTGGTCGACTAAAATGAGCAATTTTTATGAGCAAAAATTCATGCAATTTTGTTATCAAAAAGTTATCAAAGATATTGAAGCTAAACATTTTATTGATGTTGAAAAAAATATTCGTCGATTAATATCTTTGGATGAATTCGACGAACGTAATTACCAATTATTAATGCAATTTTATCAAGATCAAAACAGTAATGGGAAAGTTATCGAAGTTTATTACGAACTTTCCAGTATCTTAACTGAAGAACTCGGAATTCAACCGAGTGAAAAGACGCGTGAAATTTATGAGAAGACACTCAAAATTGTTAATTGTGCCAAGGAACGCCGCCAGAAAGCCAACGAATTACGCTTTTTCGGTCGGACCGAAGAAATTGAAGAATTGGAAGCTAATTTTGAGAGTTTCTTGAGCGAGAAATCATTCAAATCTGTCGTCATCAAGGGTGATTTGGGTGTTGGCAAGACCGCGTTATGCCGTTTGTTACTGAATAACCTTGGTGGAAAAATTAATTTGATCAAAGCAACTTGTTTTCAAACTGAACGGGACTTTTTGCTGCGCCCGTGGCGAGATATTTTGGATCAGTTGAACACTTTGCTGGTTAAAAATGAGATCGTTCGACCGAAGAATTGGCAGATTTTATATCAAAAATTTTTCCCGTCGTATTCCAATGAGAAGAATCAACAACCAGAAATTACTGCTAACAATATCAATTGCCTGTCACAAATCATTTTGGAAGCTCTGAAGGCTTTAAAGACCGAAAAAATTGTTATCTACGTGGAAAATTTGCAGTGGATGGATGAGGCTAGTTTGTCATTAATGACAAGTATTTTGTTGCACAATGAATCAGCGCTGTTTGTTTTTCCGTTAAGAACTAATTATCGCCGTCGAGTGGTCGATTTTATCAATTCTGTCAGCCACTACAATCATTTAACTTTATTAGAATTAAAGCCATTCAACAAAGAAGAAACCCTTGAATTTATTCAGCGCCAGATTCCGAACAAGAAAGTGGAGCCAGAGTTGATTAAAAAAATTTGGCAAGAGTCTCAAGGTAATCCGCTGTTCTTAACCGAATATGTAAAACAAATTTGGCATAATTTGAAGATGGATTACTTACCGAAAAAAATTCGGGAAGAACTCGAGTTTTCAATTATTGATATCACCGACCAAGAACGGCGAATCTTGCAAATAGTGACCTTCTTTCCTAACGCTGCGCCGATTCATATGTTGCAACAACTACTAGATATGACCAATGAAGAATTAGTTGCGGGAATCTATAGTTTAGAAAAACAAGGGATTTTGCAAGAATTCGTCATCAGTGATGAAGTCAACGTCCAGTTCGGCCAAAAGAAACTCCAGGAAATGATTTATCGTGAACAGACCCCGTCGAGATTGCGAGTGATTCACGAATCAATTGCCGAACTCCTTGAGAAACAAAGTGGTGCGGATAATGATGAAATTTTAATGTCACGCATTGCTTATCACTACAAACGGGCTAATCAGGAATTGAAATCACTCGAATATGAATTGTCGTACTTACAAATAGCTTTAAAGTTCCAACACGAACTCTTTCCAATCTATAATGAAACGCAAGATACGAGTTTTGACTATCAACCTTTGGAGATCCAGCATGAATTTGAACGGTTCCAAAAAGTCGGCAAACGAATGGATGAATTAGCTAAGCAGTATGAAGGGTCGAGTGAATACCAACACTTATTGATGAAGTATTTATATTTGGAAGGACGCTATTTGATCAACCTCGGCGACTACGACAAAGGAATCGACAACATTCAACGCGTTATCGTCAAAGCCAAAAATTATCACAACGAAAAATACCTCGTCCGCGGTTACCGTCAGATGATCTACTACTTCATCCAAACCGACAAAGCCAACGACATGGCACATTACATCGATTTAGCAATGGATATCTCAATTAAAAACAACGACCACGAATCAATTGGAATCCTGCTACGTTTGAAGGGCCTATACAATTTAATGATTGGTAACTTGCACGATGCTGAAGAACTGTCACGCGAATCGATCACGATATTTTCAATTTCGAATGATAGCCGGGAAAAGTATTCCAGCAACATCGCTGCTGCCTTTGATTACTTAGCTGAAATTGAACGACTAAAAGACAATTACACCCAAGCAGTTGTTTATCAAAAAAAGGCGATAAAGTTGTGTGAAGAGTTAGGGCTGAATAACAGTCTAGTCATTTTTTATGTGGACATGGGGATGTCGCTGTTTGCCAAACGGGATTATGAAGAGGCGATGGTCTATTTCAAGAAAGCCAACAAGCTGTATGATAATTTAACGTCACCTTGGAAGAGAACCCAGTTAAACGTTTATCAAGCTTTGATTGAATTAAGAAACGGTAATCTTGAAAAAGTTTTAAATTATTTTGTTATTTTAGATAGTCGTTTAGAAAGTATTACTAATCCACGTGACCGAGGGATGGTTTACATGTTGCGGGCGATTATTAAGCATCTGTTGAATATTAAAAGAATCGAAAACACTGATTTATCTAGTATGTTGACACAAAGCGAAGAGTTTTATTATGAAAAAGCTAAAGAGAATCTCAATAAGTATCGAGATGTGTTTGAATTGAAGCACTTGGATGAGGTTTTTGCTGAATAGATTTGGTTCTTTTTGGTGTGTGTGCTGGATGCCGTCTTCCGCACAATCTTTGTGATGGACTGGAACGCTGCCGGCACAACTTTGAGCTTTTTCAAGCCCGGAAAAATCTCAAAGCTTGGCCTTATCCTAAGCGCTAAAGCGCTAAGGATAATTTGGCAGCTGAGCCATCACAGAGATTGTGCTCCAGACTGAATAACGTTTCTATGATTTATATGCTTTCTATTCATTTAGAAATACCGATTCTTTTTTTAATAAAATTTAGAATTTCTATGGATATCATTTTTATCCTATTCAAAATATAAAGTAATAAAACAAAATAACGAAGGGTCTTGCCATTACTGCAGTTCTGACAAGATTCTCCGTTATTTGTTATTTTTTGTATAAAATTAAATTAGTTAAATATAACAATGTACCTTGGCTATAAAATAGTTTAATAGTTACTCCAAATAGAAAATGTTTGCCCGTTCAAAGTTCACGGTAATAACTGCACAGATTTGAAATCTAGTCTGGAGTGACAACTCTGGGAAATGCTCAGCCGTGATATTCTACTTAGCGTTCTAGCGTTTCCCAGAGTTGTCACGGAAGACGGCATCCAAGCACTACCAAACAATAGAAGTTTGGTTATTTATATCAAATTCTCTTTTAACAATTGGAGTGCTTGTTTAGGATACTTTTGAGCTAGGATTCCCAGTGTTGAAATTATGTAATGTTTGTCGACTAAACAGGTAGGATCGACTGGTTTTAAGACCTTGGTGTCGGTTTGGAACGCTTCTTGAAGGATTCTTTGTGGAGTGTCGTTGTGGACGATTACGCCGCCGGTTCCGATGATAGTCTTGAACTTGCGTAAGTCTTTACCTGTTTGATAGTAGATAATCCGATTTAAACTGTGTTGCTTTCTCATTCTGCCGGCGTGTCGATTCGTCGCAAAATCACAGGCTACTGAAGCCAAATTGTTGTCGAAATACTTTTCACTTGGTGTTTTGGCAATGTAGTCGGCGTTGTTAATACGAATCTGACAAGCTTGTTCGATTTTTTCGTCTGTCCAATCTGGGCCCAATTGTTCTTTAAATTTTTCTAGGCCCTTACTTTTGACCAAGCTTTGTGCAGAGGAACGCATCCCTAAATCACCTTCAACAGTCCGTTTTAAATAAGGTTCTTCCAAACCTTCAAAGAACGTATCGTCAGTCGTAGGTAAGCCGTTGCCAACAGAGTGGACGTCTGTTGTGGCGCCACCAATATCAAGAATCACCAAAGGACCAACGCCAGTTTGTTCTTCGAAACCATCAGCTAAAAGTTCAGCTGCTTTTAAAACTGCCGTTGGCGTAGGGATAACGGGTAGTGAACTGTTTTTAGCAACGTCGCTGATTCCTTTAGTTTGGATTATTTTCTTCATGAATATTTCTTGTGCAATTGTCCTCACTGGCACGGCATTCAAGACATTGACCGAAGGCATAACGTTTTCGGTGTAGTAGACGGTGATGTTTCGGTTTGTGAAAATTTGTTTCATTTTATCGACCGCATCCCGATTACCCGCATAAAGGATAACGCCATGATGCAATTGGTCGTTAAGGATTTGCGCATTGTCACAGATGATATCGTGATTGCCGCCGTCGGTTCCACCAGTCAATAAGATAACATCGGGATCAGCACTGTTGATTTCTTCAACTTGTTCTGGTTTTAATCGATAACTGAAAGTCTTCAAAATCCTTGTTCCAGCACCTAAAGCAGCCCGTTTAGCCGCTTCAGCAGTCAAAGTTTCTGTCAAACCAATAGCAATCATTCTAAATCCACCCCAAGCACTCGAGCAAAAATATTCTTCAATTGGTTGATCAACGTCAATCATTTGGAGAATTTTTTCTTTTCCTGCTGAATAACACTTCATTAGATTTTCTTGGCTGTTAGTAGGCAAAGTTACTTGACCAAGAATTTTTACCGCATTGACATCCACAGCTGTGAATTTGGAATAAGTACTACCAAAATCAATCATTAAAGCGATTTTTGACATTTTTAATTCCCCCCAAGAAATTATTCAAAAGAAGCAAAACAAAAATTAGAAAAATTAATTTTTCGACGTTTATTTCTAATAAAGAAATCTATTTACCGTCAAATTTAAGTAAAATGGATTTTTTTGAGAAATCGAAACTTGATTAATAAAAATATTCATTTTTGACGAATTATTCCATTTTTATATCAGAAGACACGATAGTAGCCGAATATATTGAAAAAAATGACTTTATCGGTTTTTGAAATAAAAAACCTTATCAAATAAAGATTTATGGCAAGACTGTTGTGAAATAATTCTCAAAGATAATTTCATTATATTATTTATAGTCAAATTAGTGTCAAAAAATTTTCAAAGCCAAAATTTCAGCAATTCAATTCACAATTTTTCATTTTGACGTTTTGCAAATTCAATTATTAGAATAGCTCTTTTCCTTGTCGCACAAGGAGTTGACGGGGATTTGGCCTGATGATATGCTGATTACGAAAAAATGAAAGCGCTAACCAGATACTTGCTGCTGCCGCTGTGAATTTGAATTCACCGGGTATCTCCTTAGGTTAGAATCCATTTAATTGATTCTGGAGCTATATTTTTTCACCAGTGATTTTTTAATTAAACAAGAAAAATACGAGGTGTTTGAAATGGCAAAATTGATCGAATGTATTCCAAATTTTAGTGAAGGACAAAACCAAGAAACAATCGACGGTTTAGTAAAAGTAGCTAAAAGCGTACCAGGCGTTAACTTATTTGATTACTCATCGGACAAATCTCACAACCGTAGTGTGTTCACTTTAGTTGGTGACGAAGATGGGATTCAAGAAGTTGCTTTCCAATTAGTTAAATATGCTAGTGAGCACATCGACATGACTAAACATCATGGTGAACATCCAAGAATGGGTGCGACTGACGTTGTGCCATTTGTACCAATCAAAGATGTAACAGTTGAAGAATGTGTTGAGATCTCCAAGAAAGTTGCTAAGAGAATCAACGATGAACTAAATATTCCAATCTTCTTGTATGAAGAATCAGCAAGCAATCCAATGAGAAAAAATTTAGCAAAAGTTAGAAAAGGTCAATTCGAAGGAATGCCTGAAAAACTTCAAGAAAAAGATTGGGCTCCAGACTACGGCGAAAGAAAGATTCACCCAACAGCCGGGGTAACAGCAGTCGGCGCACGTATGCCATTAGTTGCTTTTAACGTTAACTTAGATACAAGTGATCTTTCAATTGCTAAGAAAATTGCTAAAGTTCTCCGTGGTTCAAGTGGCGGGTACAAGTATTGCAAAGCTATCGGTGTCATGTTAGAAGATCGTAACATCGCTCAAGTTTCCATGAATATGGTCAATTACGAAGGAACACCATTATATCGAACTTTTGAAACTATTAAATTTGAAGCTAAGAGATACGGCGTAAACATTATTGGTAGTGAAGTTATCGGTTTAACACCAGCTAAGGCTTTAGTTGACTGTGCTGAATATTACTTACAAATCGAAGACTTCGATTATCAAAAACAAGTTCTCGAAAATCACTTATTAGGTTAAGGAGAAAGATATGAAACTGACAGACATGAAAGTATCAGAATTTATGAGTGTTTTAGGTTCAGATGAACCAGCACCAGGTGGCGGGTCAGCTTCTGCTTTAGCCGGTGCAATGGGAATTTCTTTGACCAAGATGGTAACTGAACTAACTATCGGCAAGAAAAAATACGCTGAACATGAAGAATTAGCTCAAGAAACCCAAGAACAAGCCCAAGTTTTACAAAAAGAATTACTTATGGCAATTGATAAAGATACAGAAGCTTTTAATAAAGTATCAGCTGTCTTTTCAATGCCAAAATCAACACCAGAAGAAAAAACAGCTAGAACGCGAGCCCTACAAGAAGCATTGCAAGGAGCAGCTGTTTCACCATACGAAATGATGGAAACTTGTGTCCGGGCTTTAACAGTTACGAAGAAAATCGTTGGTAAATCAAATACTAACGCCGCTAGTGACTTAGGAGTTGCGGCCTTAAATCTAAAATCAGCTTTGCAAGGGTCATGGCTGAACGTCTTGATCAATTTGGGAAGTATTAAAGATTTAGTTTTTGTGAGTGAATATCGTAAAAAGGGAACTGACTTATTAGAAGTAGGTTGTCAATTAGCTGATGATATCTACAACGAAGTAGTCAAAACAATCTAGAGGAGGAGACACTATGGCATTATCAGATATTGAAATTGCAAATCAAGTAGAAATGGAACCAATCGAAAAAGTTGCTAACAAGATTGGTATCGAACGCAAGGATCTTTCATTGTATGGGGATTACAAAGCCAAGATCAAGATTGACAATGAAAAACTTGAGAATGCTAAGAAAGGTAAATTGATTTTAGTTACAGCTATCACACCAACACCAGCTGGTGAAGGTAAGACGACTGTTTCTGTTGGTTTAGTCGATGCCCTTACTAAAAAAGGTAAGAAAGCAGCAATCGCTGTTCGTGAACCATCCCTTGGACCAGTCTTCGGTATCAAAGGTGGAGCTGCCGGTGGTGGACATGCTCAAGTAGTACCAATGGAAGATATTAACCTACATTTCACGGGTGATTTCCACGCTATTGGTGCCGCAAATAACCTTTTGGCCGCTTTACTAGACAATCACATTCATCAAGGCAACGCTTTGAGAATCGATACTCGCCGCATCACTTGGAAACGAGTTGTTGATATGAATGATCGTCAACTGCGCCATATTGTTAACGGTTTGCAAGGTCGTGTCAACGGAGTTCCTCGTGAAGATGGTTACGACATTACGGTTGCTTCAGAAGTTATGGCTATTTTATGTCTCGCTAACAATATTACTGAACTAAAAGATAAATTACGTAAAATTATCGTTGCTTACAACGTTGACAATGAACCTGTTACTGCTGGAGATTTGAAGGCTGAAGGCGCAATGACAGCTTTACTCAAAAATGCTATCCAACCAAATATCGTCCAAACATTAGCACACACACCAGCTTTCATTCATGGTGGACCTTTCGCTAATATTGCCCACGGTTGCAACAGTGTACTCGCTACTAAATTAGCTTTGACACATGCCGACTATGCCGTTACTGAAGCTGGATTCGGAGCTGATTTAGGAGCTGAAAAATTCATTGACATCAAATGCCGTAAATCAGGCCTTCGTCCTAGTGCAGTCGTTTTAGTTGCCACTGTTCGCGCTTTGAAGATGCACGGTGGCGTTAACAAGAAAGATTTAGGACCAGAAAATGTTGAGGCAGTTATTAAAGGCTTGCCAAACTTAGAAAAACATCTTGATAATATCCAAAATGTTTACGGCTTGCCAGCAGTAGTAGCTATCAACAAGTTCCCAACTGATACTGATGCAGAAATCAATGCAGTTAAAGCAGCCTGTGAGAAACTTGGCGTTGGTGTGTCACTCTGTGATGTTTGGGCTAAAGGCGGCGACGGTGGTCTGGAATTAGCAGATATGGTCGTTGATTTAGCTGAACAAGACAATAATTTCCAATTTGTTTACGACCTAGAAGATTCAATCGAAGAAAAATTGAATAAGATCGTTCAAAAGGTTTATGGAGGATCTGGCGTCGAATTCTCACCAAAAGCTAAGAAACAAATAAAACAATTAGCCGATTTAGGATTTTCAGATTACCCAATTTGTATGGCAAAGACACAATACTCATTCTCTGATAATGCAAAATTGCTTGGCGCTCCAAAAGACTTCACTGTAACCATCAATGAATTGAAAGTTTCAGCCGGTGCTGGCTTTATCGTGGCCTTAACAGGTGCTGTTATGACAATGCCAGGATTACCAAAATCACCAGCTGCAGAAAGAATCGACGTTGATGAAGAAGGAAATATCACAGGTCTCTTCTAGCGTTAATTTAATTACATTAACAGAAAATGATTATCTTGTGTCGGACTGGAGTGGAGGTAAAACTAAAGAATTGTACTTACGTCCACAGACCAGCAAGTATTTAATTAATGATTTCGATTACCGGATTTCCAGTGCCACAGTCGAACAAGATTCGACCACCTTTACTTCCTTGCCAGGATATAAACGGATTATTCTGCCGTTAAAAGGGGAGTTAGCTTTAGAACATGAACAAAAACGAGTTAGTCTAGTACCTTATCAACAACATGCTTTTGATGGCGGTACCGAAACAAAAAGCTATGGAAAGTGTATTGATTTTAATCTGATCTACCGTCGCAATTTCCATGGGGAAATAATCCCGATTCGCCATCAACAGTCATTTGAGTTAGATAAAGGAATAGATATCGTTTGTTATTTCTTAACTGACTGCACATTTGAATATCGTGATCCAGTTGAATCTCTTCAAAAAGAACTTCATGAAAATGAAACCTTAATAGTTAATTCAGTCAAACAGAAAGCAAAGCTAACTATTTCAAAAAATGAAACAGACACCACGGAAGTATTGGCACTGTTAGTTTTAATTGACAAAAATGATAAGACTGTTACTTGAGTTCTTAAAAAAAAGAGGTGCGTATAAATGGACGCTGAAGAAAAAGTTCTCGGGACCACAGATGCTAGTGCATCTGAGTTAGATAAAGTAGGAACAGAGCTAGAAAAAGACAAGTTTAGTCTCAGTGGAGCCACGCTATACGGAATCAACGCCGTAATCGGTTCAGGAATTTTCCTGTTGCCCCGTGATATTTATAAGGATCTGGGACCAGCTTCATTACTTGCAATGATCGTTGATGTGTTATTAGTTTTGATGTTAGCCGTCTGTTTCGCGGAAGTTTCAGGTTACTTCTCCAAAAACGGAGGAGCTTTCCAATATTCCAAGACCGCTTTTGGTGATTTCGTCGGGTTCAACGTCGGAATACTCGGTTGGTTTGTAACAATCGTTGCCTGGGCAGCGATGGCAGCCGGTTTTGCCAAATTATTAATCCAAACATTCCCATCACTCGAAGGGAAGAACACGCTGATCAGTATTACCTTGGTTTTACTTTTATCAATTATTAACAGTACTGGTATTAAGACTTCAAAAATCTTCACAATTACAATTACGATTGCCAAATTGATCCCAATCGTTGCCTTTACACTCTTTGGGATTTTCTTCATCAAACACGGAATCAACGGTGGAAACTTTACACCATTCCTCCAGTTGAGCCCTGGTATGTCACTATCTAAAGCGATGGCTTCAACTTCACTAACTGTTTTCTATGCTTTTATTGGATTTGAAGCTTTGCCAATCGTCGCTGGTGAAATGAGAAATCCTAAGAAAAACGTTCCTAAGGCTATTATGGGTTCAATCAGTATCGTTTCATTCTTATACTTCATGATTATCGCCGGGACAATTGCCATGCTTGGTACAGGAATTTTACAGAGTAATGCGCCAGTTCAAGATGCTTTTGTTGACATGATTGGACCAGCTGGTAAATGGATTATCTCCATCGGTGCTTTAATTTCCATCGCCGGTCTTAACATGGGTGATTCAATGATGATTCCAAGATACGGAGCTTCCATTTCTGATGAGGGCTTGTTGCCAAAAGCTATTGGTAAGAAGAACAAGAAAGGTGCTCCAATCGTAGCGATTATTTTCTCAGGTTTAGTTACAATTGCCTTTCTATTAAGTGGTTCATTTGAACAATTAGCTGAATTAAGTGTTGTTTTCAGATTCTTCCAATACATTCCAACAGCTATTGCTGTAATCGTTTTGCGCAGAAAGAAAATGGAAAACGTACCGGCTTTCAAATTACCACTGGGACCAGTTATTCCAATAATTTCAGTTATCGTAAGTATTTGGATGGTCGCCGCAGCAAATCCAATCAACCTTATTGCCGGCGTGATTGGTGTCATTGTTGCTAGTGGATTGTATTTCTTAATGAATCGTTCAAGAACTTCTGTTTCAGAAGATTAATTTATAAAAAATTCAGTACGGGGGAAATGAGAAATGACTAAAAATATTGTATTAGATGGGAACAGTTTGACTCTAGAGGATGTTGTTGCAGTCGCAAGAAAGAATGCTCCAGTCTCAATCGCTCCAGAAGCTGAAGAAGCTATCAATGCTTCACGTAAAATTATTGATGATATTGTTAAAGAAAAACGCGTTGTTTATGGTGTTAACACTGGATTCGGTTCACTTTGTAATGTAAGTATTTCTCAAGAAGATACCGAACAATTACAAGAAAATTTGATCAGAACTCACTCTTCAGGTTACGGTGACCCACTGTCAGAAGAAACGGTTCGTGCCATCATATTGATTCGTGTTAACTCATTAGTTAAAGGTTATTCCGGAATTCGTTTAAGTACAGTTAAAGCTCTACTAGGGATGCTAAATGCTGGGGTTCACCCATTCATTCCTGAAAAGGGTTCACTTGGAGCATCTGGAGATTTAGCACCATTGGCACATATGGTCTTGCCACTATTAGGTTTAGGTAAAGCTTATTACAAAGGAGAATTACTACCAGGTAAAACTGCCATGGAACGTGCTGGCCTAGAAGTAATTCGCCTCAGTGCTAAAGAAGGACTAGCTTTCATCAACGGAACAACTGTCCTAACAGCTATCGGTGCTTTAGCAACTTATGACTCAATTCAATTATTGAAATTATCAGATATTGCCGGAGCTTTGTCACTAGAAGTTCACCAAGGAATTTCTAGTCCATTTGAAGAAAACTTGCACACGATTCGCCCACAAAGTGGACAACTAGCAACTGCTAGAAATATTCGTCGCCTAATTGAAGGCAGTACCTTGATCGGTGAAGCCACACCAGATCACGTTCAAGATCCATATACCCTTCGTTGTATTCCACAAATTCACGGTGCAAGTAAGGATACAGTCGCATACGTTAAGAAGAAAGTTGAAATTGAAATCAACTCCGTAACTGATAACCCAATCATCACTCACGAAGGCAAAGTTATTTCAGGTGGTAACTTCCACGGTGAACCAATGGCTCAACCATTTGATTTCTTAGGAATCGCTGCCTCAGAAATTGGTAACGTATCTGAAAGACGTGTTGAACGCCTAGTAAATACCCAATTGAGTAAATTGCCATCATTCTTGGTTAAGTATCCAGGACTAAACTCAGGCTTTATGATCACACAATATGCTTGTGCTTCATTAGCCTCAGAAAACAAGATCCTGGCACATCCAGCCAGTGTCGACTCAATCCCATCATGTGAAAATCAAGAAGACTTCGTAAGTATGGGAACAACAGCCGCAAGAACAGCCAGAGACATCGTGGACAACTCCAAGAGAATCGTAGCCACAGAAATCATGGCAGCTTGCCAAGCACTAGACCTAAGTGAAAGAACAAACGGCTTAGGAAAAGGAACCAAACCAGCTTATGAAACATTCAGAAAAGCCGTAGACTTTATCGAACATGATAAAGATATCGAAATTTACGACGAATTGAATAAAGCTACAGAAACATTGACAGATAATACTTTGTTAGAAGCTGTGGAGAAAGAAGTTAGTTTGGATATTGAATTCTAAGAGCCGAAGGCAGAGCGTGTAACAGGGGCGGTCAGCTCCCGGAGGATAACGTAATTTCACGAATTGCACGCTGTACTTTGCGGGCGATTTGGGAAATTTTGTTATCTCGGAGGGAGTTGCCCCTGTGGAACGCGTTTTGACTATATTGCATAGAACCATGGTTATAAAAAAAAGAACAACCGTTATTCCAAAAAGAACCATGGTTATCCCCAAAAAAAGAACAAGGCTATCGAAAAAGGAATCAAAACCTTCTCAACTACCACCACAACTACCCTCAAACTACCCCCAAAAAAGAGAGGTGAAATCAATGTCAAAGCTCCAAATTCAATGGCAAGACATCATCTCCAAATTAACAGTTTGTTTGATTTACGCCATCCTGTACGCCATAGCACTAAATTTCTTTTGGCAACCAGGACACATCTATGCCGGTGGATTGACGGGTATTTCCCAAATAATAGTTACTTTATTGGACAAAGCAGGATCGATCAATCTTTCATTTTCAATCATCTATTATTTGTTGAATATTCCGATGATCTTATTAGCTTGGTTTAAGATCAATCACAAATTCGTTATTTTCACGATTGTCGCCGTAACTTTTGCCTCGATTTCAACTTCGATCATGCCGCACATGGTGCTGATCGAGGATCCAATCATCTGTGCGGTCTTTGGTGGGGTCATTAATGGCTATTCGTTAGGATTAGCGTTAAAAAATGGTATTTCTACTGGGGGAATGGATGCGTTAGTCGTTACTTTAAGGCAGTTGACCGGGCAAAGTGTCGGCGTGATTTCGATGATACTAAACGGCGTTATTATGCTTGCTGCCGGATATTTATTCGGTTGGCCATATGCCTTTTACAGTTTAGTTTCGATTTTCGTCAGTGGCAAAGTTACCGATTTAGTCTACGTCAAGCACCGCAAGGTTCAGGTGATGATCATCACGCAAAAACCTGAAGAAGTGGCGACTGCCTTGCAAGAGAAACTTACACGGGGAATTACCGTTATGCCAGCTTATGGAGCGTATAAAAATGCTTCACAAAATGTTTTGATCACCGTTATAACGTTCTATGAGATGGAAATCTTGGATGAGATTATGAAGCAAGTCGACCCCAAGGCCTTTGTCAGTGTTTCTCAAGACATTTTGATCTTGAGTGAATTCAAGGACAACGATATTGTTTAGTTTCAGTTAAAAATTCAGAGTAGGAAACAAAGCGTCAAGTGTCAAAAGATGGGATGTTGCTTTTGGACGAAGGGAACTTTATCCGCGGTTTTGTTTTCGCATTCGCTGCATGACACATGTGGCAGCTCTAAAAGGAGATGCTCAAAATGGAAAAAAAGATTAGTGTTTACTCGATTTCAACAATGGGATTATTAGTTGCTTTGATGATTGTGTTGTCACAAGTATTTGGCTTTGAAACGCAATTGATCAAAATCACCTTCGATTTTATTCCACAGTTAGTTTTAGCTAGTTTATTTGGACCTTTCTGGACAGGAATGTGTGCCGTCGTAGCTGACTTGATCGGTTCAACCCTTTTAGGTAAGGGTGCCTTCTTCATTGGATTCACATTGAATTCATTTATTTCCGGGTGGTTGTATGGAAAATTCTTCTATAAAAAGGAAATTACGTTAAAGAGTGCCTTCACCTGTGTTCTGCTCAACACCGTTATCATCAGTCTGTTCCTCACCCCACTTTGGCTGTCAATTATGTACAATATCCCATTTACCGATCCAAAATTATGGGCCATCAGAATTGTGAAAGCCATTGTTATGCTAGTAGTTCAAACCGGTGTAATTGTTTTCTTTGGAAAAGCTGTTCCATTCAAATCAATTGCTCACAGATACATTGCTAGATAGGGGGGATAAAGATGTATCAGACAGGTGATGAAGCAATCGGGTGGATCGATTCACGGACCAAACACGGATCTCGTCCCGGATTGATTCGAGTTAAAGAGTTATTGAGATTAGTAGGTAATCCCGAAGATGATGTCAAAAGTATTCACATTGCTGGAACTAATGGCAAAGGGTCGACCGTTATGTATTTGCGAGTTTTATTGGAACAAAAAAATCTAACCGTCGGAACCTTCACATCACCTTATATCGAAAGTTTTTATGAACGAATCGCCATCAATGGTCAACCGATACCAGAACAAGATTTCGTCAACTTAACCAATAAATTCGCCCCACTGGTAGAAAAAATGGATAGAGAAGATAGCTTTTCTGGCATCACGCAATTTGAGATCCTGACCGCAATGGCGTTTGATTACTTCAAAGATCGCGTCGATATTGCCATCATTGAAACCGGAATTGGTGGCTTGTTAGACAGTACTAACGTAGTAAAACCAGAACTTTGTGCCATCACCACCGTTGGCTTAGACCACGTTGACATTTTAGGAGACACTTTAGAAAAAATCGCTGAACAAAAAGCGGGCATTATCAAACAAAACATTCCAATAGTTTCCGGAAATATCCCAAATAATGCCCAAACAGTGATTCAAACAGCAGCTAAAAAAGTGCACGCTCCAAGCTTTGTTTGGAAAACGGATTACAAAACGGAATATTTAGGCTTCAAAGATCAATTTGAGATGTTCAACTTTCAAAACCAATACATTAAACTCCAAAATTTAAAAACTCCTCTCACCGGACATCAACAAGTTGAAAATGCGGCCGTAGCTTTGGAATTATTCTACCTATACTGTCAAAGCCACAAATATTCTTTCGACGAATCGCAGATACAACAAGGACTGTCAAAAGTCTTTTGGCCAGCCAGAATGGAAGTAGTCAGTCAAAATCCTTTGATAATTATGGACGGAGCGCACAACCCACATGCCATAAAACGCCTCAAAGACAATATCTTGACCGAGTATCAAGATAAACGAATCCATATTCTCTTTTCAGCCATTACGACGAAGAATATCGATTCAATGTTAAAAGACCTCCTCACCATACCTCAGTTGGATTTCACATTAACAACCTTCGATTATCCAAATGCGTTGACGTTAACTGATTATCAAAATTTTGACGGAATTACAATCGATTCAAATTGGCAACAAGTTTTAGAAGACAAACAAGACCAAATGGGAGAAGCAGACGTTTTGTTTGTGACTGGTTCGTTGTACTTTGTTTCGCAAGTTCGTGATTTTATTAAGGATTAGATAGTGGTTCTATTTGTTAATAGAATTATAAAAAAAGACAGGTATTTATTAGGAGCATTTGTCCTATTGATATCTGTCTTTTTGGATTCAGTATAAATTTTAAAGTTGGGAAAATTTTAATCTTCCAAATTTGATAGTTTCTTGAAGTCTTCGTCACTCAAACTTACGTTGGCAGCGTTTAAGTTGTCTTTCAAGTGATCGACTGAGCTTGTTCCAGGAATTGGTAGGATATTCTTTGAACGTTTCAATAACCAAGCTAAAGCAATCTGGGCAGGACTTGCATTGTACTTCTTAGCAATGTCTTCTAGAGGACTGTTGCTCTTGGCTAAATTACCAGTATCTAGTGGGAACCATGGTAGAAAGGCGATGTTATTTTCGGCTGTATAGTCGACGATGGCATCGTCATTTTTGTGATGACCGACGTTGTACATATTTTCAACGGCATCAATTTTAGCTACCTTTTGAGCAGCCTTTAGTTCATCTAGTGAAACTTGACTGATACCAATGTGCTTGATTTTACCCTCATCTTGCATCTTCTTTAATTCACCGATTTGATCTTCGATAGGAACGTGAGAATCGATTCGATGTAAGAATAGTAGGTCTTCATGGTCACGATTGAACATTCTTAGTGATAATTCAACTTCTTGGCGAAGATAAGCCGGAACACCAACAGGAATCCATTCATTTTCACCAGTTCTAACTTGACCGACTTTATCAGAAATAAAAATTTTGTCTGAATCAGAATATTCACTTAAAGCCTTAGCCAAATATGAGTCAGCTGTCCAAGGGCCGTATGAATCAGCCGTATCAACAAAGTTTACACCAAGGTCAAAAGCATGTTTGATCAAATCAACTGCGTGATCAGGATCTTTGTATGCCCCCCAAACACCTTTACCAGTGAGTTGCATAGTGCCGTAGCCGAGACGGTTGACGACGAAATCTTTATCAAATTCAAAAGTACCAGCATTTTTTGCGTTTATATCTGACATTAATAAATTCCTCCTGTAAAACTTATTTACAATTAAACGGTAATCAATTTAATAATTTTATACAAACATTTGCTCCGAAGTAGACAGATGATATTGTCGAAAAGTAGTTTTGTAGGGTCTTATATCAAATTAAAATAATTAAAGAACAGTAGGTTAAAACGTATCCAGACAGTTATGAATCGTATCCATTTCAGAATTTATAACAGTAGCCGCAAAGAATCAGATCTAGTCTGGAGCAACAGTTCTGGGAAATGCTCAGCCCTGAAATTCCTCTTGGCGCTTTCAGCGCCTAGTGGAAGGCCAATCTTGAAGACAATTCCCGCTTTTGGAATTGGCGTCAAGTTGTGCCCAGAGCGTTCCAGCGTTTCCCAGAGCTGTTGCGGAAGACGGCATCTAGCACCCAGTTAAATATTTTTATAAACCCCTTATATAATAATTTCTATATAATAAATGTACTTTTTTGAAATCAGTAAAAAATAGTGGTAACATTATATAACTTTAATTTAAGAGGTTATTATGACAGATAAATCGAAGATTAATGAACTAGACGAAAAGAAGATTGAACAAGCACATTTAGACGATGTGGTTGAGAAGATTAAAAAGTCTGAGGGCCAACTCCAAGAACACATGGAAGTTGCCGAAGAAGATTTAAAAGTTATCAATAATGCTTTTGATGACATTCATCTGGGAATGGACGGAGATTCTATTTCAATGGATGCAGCACTTTCAATTCATCAGCAGCAGCAAATGTTGGATGAACGTAATAATAGTTGGCAACAATCCAAGCAACGACTAGGAATTTTGCGGAAATTGGAGAAGAATCCTTTCTTTGCCAGACTCGATTTTCAAGAGAAAGGCGAACCAAAGAAGGAAACAGTCTACATTGGTTTGAGTTCGTTCACGGATAAAAATGACCACTTCTTGGTTTATGATTGGCGAGCACCAATTTCTTCTATTTACTATGATGGAAAATTAGGCGAAGTCACTTATATGACACCAGACGGTGAACAAGAAGTTAACCTTTATTTGAAACGTCAATTTTTAGTCGAAAATGGGAAAATCAGAGCCTACTTTGATACCCAAGAGACCATTGGTGACCAAATGCTTTTGGAAGTCTTAGACGGTAAATCTTCGACCCATATGAAGGGAATCGTTAAGACAATTCAAAAGGAACAAAATAAAATCATTCGTGACACGAAGTCCAAGCTCTTATTTGTTCAAGGGGCCGCCGGTTCCGGGAAGACTTCGGCTATTTTACAACGAATTGCCTTTCTACTATATAGATACCGTGGGACATTGACATCTAGTCAAGTGGTTATGTTCTCACCAAACTCATTGTTCAACGATTACATCAAAGATGTTTTGCCTGAAATGGGTGAACAAAATATGGTGCAGATGACTTACAAACAGTTTTTAGCTCGTCGTTTGCCTAATTTAAAAGTTGAAAGTTTGTCGGAACAATTCGAAACAGTCGTCGATGCTGATAATAAAGCTGTCGCCAAATTCGTCTCTGATATTGAATTTTTCAAAGTTTTGACGAATTATAGCAAGTTGTTGAATCAAAGTGGGATGGCCTTCAAAGACATTAAATTCCAAGGCAAAGTCTTCATTCCAAAAGAAAAGATTCAAGAAATCTATTATAGTTATGGGCCTCAATACAACCTCGGAAATCGACTCGATGCGACCGTTGACCGCTTGATCAAGATGTTACATCGTAAAATGGGAGCAGAAATGCGTTCCAAGTGGGTTTCTGAACGAATCGAAAACTTAGATAAAGAACAATTACAGGCCCTTTATAACGCCGCCGACCAAGAATTCAAGAATGGTGACGAAGAGAAGAGGTTCTTAGCTCGGAAAATTGTTGCTGCCACGATGCAAGGAGTTTACAAGCACATCAAACGCCTGCGCTTCTTAAATGTCGCTAGCAATTATTTGAATTTCCTCAAGGCTGTGCCAAAAATTGTTGAACTAGAAAAATATTCAATAACTGTCACGCAATGGCAACAGTACGTAGATAGTTTTATCAAGAATTTCAATAACAAACAGATCTCAATGAATAATTTGAGTCCTTATCTTTACCTATATGATTTAGTTACTGGACGTCATGGAGAACTCGATATGAAGTTTGTCTTTATCGATGAAATTCAAGACTACACGCCATTCCAATTAGCTTACATGAAATACAAATTCCCTCGAGCACGTTACACGATGTTAGGAGACTTGAATCAGTCGATCTTCACGAAAAAGAACAGTCAAACCTTACTTTCTGAAGCTCAAAGTTTATTCGAAGCGGACGAAACACGAGTGGTTCAATTAGTCCACTCATATCGTTCAACTAAACAGATCACTGACTTTACTAAAGCTATTTTGACTAATGGTCAAAAAATTGAACCATTCAATCGTGACGGTGATCTACCTAATTTGTTGCAAGCTGATAACGTAACGGATTCGGTTCAACAAGTTATTGGTCAATTAAAGAAAAATGATCAGCGTAATTATACGACGGCTATCATTGCCAAGACTTTGGAAGATGCGACGAAGTTGAATAAATTACTTCAAAATAGTGGCGTGAAAACTACCTTAATTCGTTCCGAGAATCAGCGTTTGGCCACAGGGACAATTGTTTTGCCATCATTCTTGGCTAAAGGATTGGAATTCGATGCGGTTATCATGTGGGATGCTTCCAAAGACAAGTTTGACATGGATGAGCAACAATTAGTCTATACGATAGCTTCTAGAGCGATGCACAAATTGACTATCACTTCGATTGGCGAATTATCACAACTATTGCAACGAGTACCGGAAAAATACTATGTTAAATAAAAAATAGACAAAATTTGCTTAAGTGGCAGATTTTGTCTATTTTGCTATAAGACTGTTTTTATTCCCATTATGATTAGTAGAAGAGCAATAAAATACTGAACTAAGTAAGCATGACGGCTTTTAGCTAAACGGTTAACTAATAAGGGAGCTATAAAAGCACCAATAATAGCACCGATAATTAGAGGGATACCCGCTTGCCAATAAATAGTTCCATTGGTCATATGAACTAAACCGCCTAAAGCACTCATTCCGACTAAAACGTATGAAGATGTGGCAGTGGCGTCGAAAGTATTTAAACCTAAAATAAGTAGGCCAGCTAATGTTGCTCCACCGCCACTTAGACCGGCAACTCCAACCATCAAACCGGCAATTATTCCATAGACTATGGCTGAATTTTTACCGTGCATTTTGGCTTTTTTAGTTGATCTTTGTTTGATAATAATTTGAATTCCTAACATGACTAAAATAATGGCAATTAACCAAGTATAAAGTAATTGAGGAATAAATGGTGAAAGCAAAGAACCAACAATAACAGCAGGTAAAGACGAAACAAGCATTCTATTCCCATAATGGAAGTTGACTCGACCTTGTTTGATGTAAATGATAGTTCCAATTAATAACGATGGTAAGGCTGTTACGATGGATGTAGTTGCTGCAGTAGCCGGGGCTAAATGAAAAAGAGAAGTTAAAATTCCCAAGTAAAAAGCAGCTCCACCGCCACCTAAAGCGATGACAATCGTACCTATTAAAGTTCCTAAAATAATTAATAAAAGTGTGGTCATTTAATTACCCCTATATCAAAATAATTACTTGTCTAATAATAAGCATGTGGTTTATTTTAAAGATAAGAATTATAAAATTTGTAAAAATTCGTTACAATTAGTAATATATAATTACAAGTTGTAAATTTCAAGTAGGGGGTTAATTTTTGACTTCAAGAACATTATCAAAAGAAAAGATAATTGCAGCGGCAATCGAACTGATTAATGAGCAAAATAATCTAACTTTTACCAATCTAGGTAAGAAGTTAGGAACTAAATCACAGTCGATCTATAACTACTATCCAGATGTTTTAGCGGTGAAAATCGCAGTTGCCATCTCTTTTTATCATGACTTAAAATACAAGTTACAAACAGATTTATTAGGCTTGTCAGGTAAGGAGGCCGTTATCAAATTTTGTGAAACTAGTGTCAGCTTTCAATTGAGTAAGTATTTAGTAACTCAAGAAGTTTTTAGTATTCCTTCAGGAAAAATAAATTCTAAGGAATTGGACCGAAGTGCCTTAGATGTTCACGATATTTTAATAAAATTACTAACACCTTTGGAAGCTAATGAAAAAATCAGATTGATTTTAGCAAGGACTTTACGTAATTTAATTACGGGAGAAGTTATTCACGTTGGTAATGGTCGCTTTAGTGATGAATTGGTATCCGCCAAAGAGAGTTTCGATTATATGTTGGCAAATACTTTGAATGCATACTAAAAAACTCCCACGCAATTTTGCATGAGAGTTTTTTTACGACTAATTTAAAATATCTTTGAAGAAATCCACTGTCATATCGAAAAGTGGCTTCAAAATAGCCAATCCCAATAGAACTAGATCCACAAATAATAGATCAAGCATCCATGTAACCGACATGGAAGTTGTCATGTGGAAGTAAAGTGCAAATAATCCTAGGAATACGGCCACGAAAACAAAGATATACGTGATTACTAGCCGTGTAATTTTTTCTGATGTGGTTTCTTTACTTTTCATGCCGTTTCTCCTCCCTAAATGTTAAACACAGTCTACTTTGTTAACGCTTTCATTATAACATTTTCTAGTGGAAACGACCTAAAACTTGCAATTAAGTTATCAAAATAGCTATAGTTGAGAGTATTGTAATCAAATTGAAGAGAAATTAAAAAGATTGGAGATGAGATTGTGACCCAGTCAACTTACTGGAATCGCATTGCTCAAAAAGCAAAAAAAGAGGGACGTCCATTCTTTAGTTTGGCACCAATGGAAGCTGTCACCGGTTCAGTGTTTCGTCGTGTCGTAATGAAAGCTAGCGCCCCAGATATTTTTTATACAGAATTCACCAACGCTTTAGCCATCACACATCCGTTAGCTAAAGAATCAACCAAAGGTCGCTTGTACATTGATCCCAAAGAAGACCCGAAACCAATAGTCCAATTGTGGGGAAATTCAGGTGAGGACTTTGCCAAAGCTGCCGTTGAGGTGAAAAAACAAGGTTATCAAGCAATCGACATCAACACCGGCTGTCCTGATATTGCGGTAATTAAGAATCATAGTGGAAGTGATTTGATCCGTCATTTTGATACGGCTAAAGAAGTCATTGAAGGCGCTCGTACTGCCGGACTACCAGTCAGTGTCAAAACTCGCTTAGGATTCAGTGAAATCTCTGAATATAAAGAATGGATACCATTTTTATTAGAACAAGATATCCCTGTTCTAACTGTCCACGTTCGGACTAAAGAAGAAATGAGTAAAGTACCAGCTCACTACGAATTGATCGATGATTTAGTCAAGATGCGTGACGAAATTGCTCCCGATACGCTGCTACAAATTAACGGTGACATCATGAATTATCAACAAGGAATCAAACTGGTCAAAGAACACCCTGGTGTTGACGGAATTATGATTGGCAGGGGAATTTTCTCAAATCCGTTTGCTTTCGAAAAAGAACCTAAAGAACATTCTAGTGAAGAACTTTTAAACTTGTTACGCTATCAACTAGATTTGTACGATGAGTTCGTCGCCAAAGGAATTCCTGGACATTTCGCACCACTACAAAGATTTTTCAAAATTTACGTTCGAGGAATGAAGCACGCAGCTGAGATTAGAAACGATTTGATGCAAACAAAGACAACTGATGATGCAAGAAAAGTAATCACAAAAATAGAAAATCACGAGTACTAATGTTGCGGAAGACGGCAGAATAACATCAAAAATAAAAAGATGGCTTAGCAATCTATTACAGATTACTAAACCATCTTTTTTTAGCTGAGCAATGTCAAAGTTACTCTGTTCAAGCGTTTTGATAGCTCGAATAATTTTTGATAAGTTGGATCTTTTTGGTACATCAAAATTTTATCTTTCAGTTGTTTTTGTTCGAACTGGGAGAAATAAAATTTTAGGTCGTGATTTCCGTAAAGTGTTGCCAGTAGTGCAAATGATTCAGGAGAAATCTTGTCCGAAGTCAGGATTTCTTTTCTCAGATCTGCAACCAATTCACGTTTGATCCGACGATTTGGTAAATAGTTGTTAGTTTTGAAAACTAGGCCGGTCACTGCTTTGGTCACATCGACTTTGTTGACTAGTGAGTCACCTATTTCATTGTAGATGATCCGCGTGATTTTTTCGTTCGTAGCCATGGCTCTTAAAACGTGAGTAACACTTTTACCTTGGTTCTTGTTGATGATTTGGAAAAACTCATTTAAATATGCCTTGTCTTCCGGTAAAACCTTGTTAATGATGACACTATTGTCGGTTAGGTCGATGATATCGTTGATTGCTAAGTCGAAAAATGAGCTCTCAGCCAAATATGCGCGACGTCTGGTATTCTTAAAGATCCGGATACTACCTTTTTCATTACACGATAAAATAAAATATTTTTGAGGAATATTTAAATCCATAAAGTGCTCCTTTAATTCGACACTAACTCATTGGCCAGTGTTGCTTTAATTTCTGGTATTAATTCGTCTTCTAAAAGATTATAACCTAGTTTACTAAAGTGCAAACCGTCTGCCTGTAGTAATTTGTCCAGATTATTACAGTTTGCCATAATATGAAGCAAATCGATATACGATACGTCTAGTTGTTTACTTAAGTGCTCGCACACTAACTCAAATTGCAGTTGGCGCGTCCACGGTTTGGTGGGATTTTTCTTCCAATCAGTGAATGGAGGAGAGAGTAAAATAACCTTTTGATGACCGAGTGTTTCAATCATGTGGGTTAGATTAGCCGCAAATTTACCAGGCTTGATTTCATCGTTTATCGAAATATCATTGACACCGAATCCTAAAATAACCACTTTAGGATGCAGTTTTTTTACACGATCGACACGTGTCATAGCATTATTGGTCTTGTAGTCAGCAATCGACATATTAATAACTTCATATCCGGGAAAGTCCTTGCGAATCCGCTTAGCCAACGTATCGTAAGCTTTGCCATCGATCAGACCCATCAGAGTGAAGTCACCAAATAATACTATTCTTTTCATATTTTGTCCTTTATAAAAAAGTTCTATACTATACTAGAATACCAGAAAATAAATAAAAGTTAATTACTATATTAGGTAGGTTTAACATATGCAGAGTTTAACTAACTATGACGAGTTCTCAAGAAAAGAATGGGAAAATTTTCATGGCGAATATAAGAAACAAGCCATCACGGATGGAGAATTGCGTAAGATCAAATCATTAGATGACGAAATTTCAATTGACGACGTGCGTTCGATCTATGCACCGATTCGTCATCTTTTACATATTTACTTAAAAAATTATCGTAAATTAACCAAATTAAAGAATGAATTTTTAAATAACGAAACCAGAAAAGTTCCCTTCATTATTGGAGTCTCTGGCTCAGTGGCAGTCGGCAAAAGTACCACAGCCAGACTGTTGAAAATTATGCTAGAAAGAGCTTATCCACAATACAAAGTTTCTCAGATGACGACTGACGGTTTTTTGTACCCTAGTAAAATTTTAAAGGAACGTAATTTAATGGGTAAAAAAGGTTTTCCGGAAACTTATGACATGCAAAAACTGTTAGATTTCTTGGGTGAAGTCAAAACTAAAGGTGGCAAAATTAAGTATCCGCTCTATTCCCATAATATTTACGATATTATTCCCGATAAATACGAGGAACTAGATGATCCGGATATTTTAATTGTGGAAGGGATCAACGTTTTACAGTTGCCGCATAATGAGCAAATTTATGTGAGTGATTTCTTTGATTTCTCTATCTATATTGATGCCAAAGTGTCTGATATTGAAGAGTGGTTCTTGGATCGTTTTGAAACGCTACTAGACTTGGCGCACAACGACCCCAACAGTTATTATTATCAATTCACTCGAATGCCGGAATCTGAAGCGATGGAGATGGCGAAAAATGTTTGGGAAACGATCAACTATCCCAATTTGCGTGATTACATCAAGCCGACGATGAACCGAGCTGATTTGATTTTGCACAAGTCGAGTGACCATCAGATCGATAAAATTTATCTAAGAAAATATTAAGCGTATACAATATATGACATGGAACCAAATTTCGTATACAATAGAATAAATAAAAAAAGTGGGGGAAATTGATTTGAGCAAGCAATGGCCTGATGCTGATAGCATCATTGTTCTAGACTACGGTAGTCAATACAATCAATTGATTACGCGTAGAATCAGAGATATCGGTATATACTCTGAATTACTACCAAATACTATTACTGCTAAAGAAGTTAAAGAAATCAATCCTAAAGGTATTATCCTTTCTGGTGGACCAGATAGTGTCTACGACAAGGGTGCCTTTTCAATCGACCAAGACATTTACAAGCTAGGTATTCCTATCTTAGGTATTTGTTACGGTATGCAATTGATGTCTTACAACCTCGGCGGTAAAGTCGAATCAGCAAGTAACCGTGAATATGGTCACGCTGATATCGAAGTAACTGATAAAGACGCTGTATTATTCAAAGACTTACCTGAAAAGCAATACGTTTGGATGAGTCATGGGGACCTCGTTAAAGAAGCTCCAGAAGGTTTCAAAGTAGTTGCCACAAGTAAGAATGCGCCTATTTCATCAATTGCTGACGACGAACGCAAGATGTATGGTGTGCAATTCCATACCGAAGTTAGAAACACTGAATTCGGTTCAGAAATTTTGAAGCATTTTGCTTTTGATGTGTGTGAAGCAAAAGCTAACTGGTCAATGGATGATTTCATCGATCAACAAATTCAAAAGATTCGTGAAACCGTTGGTGACAAGAAGGTCCTACTTGGTTTGTCAGGTGGTGTTGACTCTTCTGTTGTTGGTGTTTTACTACACAAAGCTATTGGTACACAATTAACAAGTATCTTCGTTGATCATGGACTTTTGAGAAAGAACGAAGCTCAACAAGTTATGGACAGCTTGGAAGGTAAGTTTGGTTTGAACATTATCAAAGTTGATGCTCAAAAACGTTTCCTAGACAAACTTGCTGGTGTAAGTGATCCAGAAAAGAAACGTAAGATTATCGGTAACGAGTTTATCCAAGTGTTTAACGATGAAGCTCAAAAGCTTGATGGTATTGACTTCTTAGCACAAGGTACACTTTATACTGACGTTATCGAAAGTGGTACAAGTACTGCTCAAACAATTAAATCTCACCATAACGTAGGTGGACTTCCAAAGGACATGCACTTCAAGTTGATTGAACCACTTCGTACATTGTTCAAGGATGAAACCCGTGAATTAGGTGAAAAACTAGGTATGCCACACGAATTAGTATGGCGCCAACCATTCCCAGGTCCAGGTCTTGGAATCCGTGTTATCGGTGAAGTTACCGAAGACAAGTTACAAATCGTCCGCGATAGTGACTGGATTCTCCGTGACGAAATCGCCAAGAATGGCCTAGACGAAGAAATCTGGCAATACTTCACAGTCTTACCAGGAATTCGTTCAGTTGGTGTTATGGGTGATGGAAGAACATATGATTACACAATCGGTATCCGTGCCGTTACATCTATTGATGGAATGACAGCCGACTTTGCTAAGATTCCTTGGGATGTACTTCAAAAGATCTCAACAAGAATCGTAAACGAAGTAGATCATGTCAATCGTGTAGTTTATGATATTACTTCTAAGCCGCCAGCAACGATCGAGTGGGAGTAGACTTCCAATAAAAAATATTATAAAAAGCTCTGTCATTTAATTAATAATGGCAGGGCTTTTTATAATATCTTTTCGATTAGTGAAGTGCTTCATAATTGTTAGACAAGAAATCTAATGATTATGGAGCACTTTTTGTATGGTTAAATATAGTTTTGATTTGAAAGCAAAAGT
>NZ_JAYKTX010000017.1:0-48541 GCF_036913615.1 Companilactobacillus miaonis
GACGCCGTTGCTCTGTCGCAACAACAAGATATATATTACCAATCGAATAAGTGATGTGCAACCCTTTTTTACAAAAAAGTTGAATTTTTTTGCTTTTTTTCTGAAATTCGCTTCATTGCACTGTTTATCCAACCTTGTTTCTGCTTAGCAATCGTCTTATAACCTATTCTATCACGATAATCAGTCCAAAAGTGCTTATGTAAAATAGGTCGTCCAATTCTTTCAGGATGCAAAGCCCTAGTAGACAAGCTGATCTTATGATTGTATTCGTCTATTCCCATTACCAAGACGTCTACTTTATCTCCTATTTGGTATCTTTCTTCTATATTAGAAACAAAACCATGCTTTAATTCAGAGATATGAATCAAGCCCTGATGCTTGTCATCTAATTTAACAAAGACACCATATGATTGTATACCGGAAATAGTCCCAGTAAGTTTGTCACCAATTCTCATATTTTTCCCTCTTTAAATTCTAAATGTGTCACAATATATCTATAGATTATATAACAGAAAATGGTGACTAAGATTATGAATAATAAAATTTATGACATTTCAATCATCGGAGGTGGCCCTGCAGGTATGTTTGCTACTTACTTCGCTGGTCTCCGTAACCTTGATGTAGCATTAATAGAAAGTTTACCCAAATTAGGCGGACAGCCTGAGACACTCTATGCGCAAAAGCATATTTATGATGTAGCCGGTTTACCAAAGATCTCAGCAACTGATCTAATCAAGCAATTAGACAAACAATTGGAAATAACTAAATTTGATAAGTATTTAAATACTTCCGTTTCTTCTATAGAAAGAAATGAAGATGACTCCACTTGGATCTTAACAACTAATAAAGAAACTATTCATACTAAAGCTATTATCATTGCTATCGGTAATGGTGCCTTCAAACCTCGCAAGTTAACATTTGATTACGATAAGACTTTAGAGGATAACAACTTAAACTACTTCGTCAATCAGATGGAAGACTTCACGGGAAAAGACGTCTTAGTAGCTGGTGGTGGAGATTCAGCAGTCGACTGGTCAATCGATCTAAGTAAAGTCGCCAACCACACCTCATTGATTCATCGTCGTAACAAGTATCGTGCGATGGAATCCAGCGTTAAAAAGCTCAATGAATCCAATGTTGAACAACTCAATCCCTACATTATCAAAGGCGTTGACTATAATGCTGACAATCACGACAAAATCGACGTTTCGTTAAAAATGATCAAGTCAGATGAAGAAAAAACTGTCACGGCTGACAAATTACTAGTTAACTACGGTTTCGTGTCTGATTCTAAAATTTTGCGCGATTGGCATATTGAATTAAGCGGTCCCTTCATTAAAGTGACACAAGAGATGGAAACTAATCTCCCTAACATTTTTGCCATTGGTGACATCGTAACTTATCCTGGCAAGCTTCAATTGATTACTACCGCCTTTGCTGAGGGTCCTGTGGCAGTTACTAAAGCTCTTCGCAATCTTTATCCAGATCGTGATTATTTTGAACACAGTACTTCAATTTTTGAAAAATAACTTGAAATTTGTCTTTTGTAAAGCTAATTTTAAGATATGCTAGTATAATAAAGATTAATTTGAAATCTGGAGTTGATTGATTGAGTTACGTAATGAGTCTGATCGATTTTATCCTGCATATTGATAGTCACATGGTCAATATTGTAAATAACTTCGGTCTTTGGACATATTTGATTATGTTTATCATCATCTTCATTGAAACTGGTGTAGTTATTTTACCTTTCCTACCCGGTGATTCCTTGATTTTTGCAGCAATGGCTTTAGCGGCTAATCCAAGTTACGGATTGCTTCCCTGGCTACTCTTTATCATTTTCCTATCTGCAGCTGTCTTAGGAGATTCAATGAACTATGAAATTGGTGAACATTTTGGCCAGTTTGCAACGGAGAATAAGTATCTGAGTAAACTGATCAATAAAGAGCATTTGCACGATGCACATCTTTTCTTTCAAAAGCACGGTGGGAAAACAATTGCTATTGGAAGATTCATTCCCCTAATCAGAACTTTTGTACCTTTCGTTGCTGGTAGTGGAACGATGCATTATGGAACCTTTTTGAAATTCAATTTTATTGGGGCTTTTCTATGGGTCACAGTTTGTTCGATTGCTGGCTTCTTATTTGGAAATATCCCTGCAGTTCAAGAACACTTCTCAATGATTATTCTAGGTATTATCTTAGTTTCATTGATTCCTGTTTTGATTACGGCTTTAAAGAATCGCAAAAAAAGAGCTTAAGATATTATCTTAGGCTCTTTTTTGTTTGGGTTGAAGTATGCCGTCCTCCATAGCAAAGCCGATTTTGGCTGGAACGATGTGGGCCGACTTGGAGCCAATTTCAAAACCGGAAATTGTCTTCAAGCTCGACCTTTTGGTAAGTGCTAAAGCACTAACCAAAATTTCACATCTGAGCCAAATCGGCTTTGCTATTCCGGACTAAATTTCTGTTCTATGGCATATTTACTTTCCATTTCCTTAGAAATAGTAATTCTATTCTGATTTAGGATTTTATATTTTAATAGATTATTGCGTTTCCCTATTTAAAATAGAAATAATAATTCAAAAGAAAGAGGATCTTACTAGATTGCAGTAATCTGCAGTTCTAGTAAGATCCTCTATTTTTATACCAAATTAAATTATTTAAAAAATTGAAATACCACTACACAAACTATAAAACAAATCTATCTAAATCTAAACCTTAATCCGTTTAGATTTCCAAAACATCAACCCTTCAAACACAACAAAGAACAGCACGAAACATTGTGTAAAGAAGTCCTCCGGTAAAACATTAATAATCGGATCTTTAGCTGGATCAAATAGCCAATCGCTGTTTCTGAACAATACTTCATGAAAAATCACGAAAAATTGATCAAAATTAAATAACATTAACAATACCAATACAATCGTACCTATCCCTATCCAGAAAAAGACACGATTGAAATAGGCTCTTACTTTGTGGAATTTCCAAACAAACGCTCCACTAATTATCCAGACTCCAAAATTGAGGATGAAAAGTTTCTTACAATCTTCAAAATGTAATCTGCCGGCTGGAGACGAAATGAAATCACTCAACTTAAATTGCCAATTGAACGGATTTAGTAAATAATCCATCATCTGTGCATAGTTTTTAAAGACCGTTCCATAATCTAATTCCACTAATGAATCTAAGTTATAGTAGCGAATATCAAAGGCAAACAATAAATAACTAGCAAAAATCGTGACTGATATTGCTGTCGTTAAAAAAAAGAAGACTAAAGCAGTTGTGTAAAGTCCATCTTTTTGGGCATTAGACATCCCACTTATCCAAACTTTCTACTTCATGAGTCGGTTTGATGTCAACCTTGGCAATATCTTCATGAGTACTTACACCAGTATAAACTAGCAAAGTATCTACTCCAGAAGCGATACCGCATTTAATATCAGTATTGTAATTGTCACCGACCATCAAAGCTGTTTTAGGATCAAAATTTTTGAAATCAGCTGCAAAATCCATGATGTCACGTTCTGGCTTACCAATATATTTAGCCTTTTGTTGCGTTGAAGTCTCTACTAATGAAATTACTGAACCTGCTCCAGGAACTAAACCACGCTCGTTAGGCAAATTAGTATCGGCGTTAGTTCCTATAAAGAATGCCCCACGCTTAATTGCTAAAGTGGCAATTTCAAACTTATGATAAGTTACATCGTAATCCAAACCGACGATCACCACATCGGGATTAGTTTCTTCAAACTTGATTCCAGTGTTATAGATTGCACTCTTTAAACCATATTCTCCGATAACATATGCGGAGTGGTTACTAATATCATCATCAAACATATTCTTTACATATGCCGCTGTTGCAAGCGATGGTGTGACGACTTGATCGGCAGTAGCTGGGATTTGATGGTTATTAACTAAATTATCAGCTACTTGTTGTGGAGTCTTAGTAGTGTTGTTAGTAAGGAAGTAATAGTCTACTCCTTTGGCTTGTAGATTTTCGACAAATGTTTTAGCTTCAGGAATCTTGTCCTTACCACGATACATTGTGCCATCTAAATCAATTAAATATGTTTGATACTTCATTTATTCTTTTCACCTATTTTTCTAATTTTAAAAGTCTTCTTTGCACTAGTCTTTTTGACCCGGTGCTTAGTAGTCGTTCTGCGCCTATGACTAGTATTTTTATTAACATTCTTATTATTGTTTCCATGCTTATTTTGCGTTGAACGAGTATGGAATCTATGATTACCTTTACGCCGATTTTTCAATGGCGCTTTCTTAACTTTTTCCAAAACAAAATATGCACAACCAAAGTTACAATATTCTAGCAAGTAGTCCTCTAGATGAGAGATTCGTGAATCGAGCGTACTATCACGTCTTTCATCTTCATAAAAACCTTTAAAACGTAACTGGTCGTATCCCCAATCACCAACAATAAAATCGTACTTATCTAAAACGTCATTATAGCGTTCTTCGATTCGTTCCTCGTTGAATCCATTGTCGTGATTTTCAACTATCTTATATTGAGTTTTGTTAATCGTAATTAGGTTATCTGTCAGAACGATAACATCAGCCAATTTAGCTGGTGTTTTATTCTCAACCTCTTGCAAACAATCACCTCAAATCGGATATTTTTTACTTAAATAATCTCCAAAAACATTTCTCAAGAACTTAGGATACAGAATTTCATTATCCCCTGCAATTTCAATTGATGGAAAATAGGGTACAAATAAATAATGGTCCAATAAAGCTAAAGTATACTCTTGATTAGGATTTAATTCTTGACCATTGATATAAACATTTCTTTTATTATCAACTTTTATACCGCGATAAACTATTTCGCCAAATATTTTGCCACGAAAACCCATCCCTTTTTGCTGATGAGTCCGCAAATACAAACGATTCTTTTCCATTTCCATCACTAGACGCCAGACATTTTCGCCAGTCATTGTTGTCTTCATGGCGTGAATTGCATGTGGCAAGAGATCATGTAAATCCTTTTGCGAAATAACGCCCTTAGGTAAATCTTTCAAAAATAGACCTGAACTCAAAATTGCCACTTCGGCACCTGTAAAATCCTGCATGGCATCGAGAGCTTCATTGATTACCGCATGCGGTGCTTGATAGTCCTTGCTCAAAGCAGTTGGCAAATTTGCAATTTTTCTCTGATCTAATAAGCTTTCGCCCTTTTCATGTTGCTCCGAAATCCAAGCGTCATCAGTCTTTTCTTTTGAAAGTTCAGCTGTTCGTGTAGTGAAAGCCACTTTATTGGTAATTTCCTTTTTATCATTTAATTCCAAATCAATATTACCAATATTTTGACCATACTTACCAGCCGCGGCCAACAAGACGCCATTGTCCATCTCACCTTTTTCAAATAAATGATGAGTATGTGAACCAATAATTACATCTATCTCAGGGTGCTTTTTAGCAATCAAGCGATCCATTGACACACCTAAGTGCGACAACAAAATGATGACATCACAATCTTTAACCGATTCCAAAGCCTGTGGCAAAATATCTTGAACCAGACGAATGTCCCAATTCAACAAAGGATAGGTCAAAATAAATGGCGCAGTCATTCCAATCACGCCAATTTTGGTCCCGCTTTTAGTCGTTAATACCTTAAAAGGCTTAGCAAAATCAGCTAATTTTTTAGTTTTTTCATCGTACAGATTATCTAAAATAACCGGAAAATTAGCTTCATCATACAAATGTTCTAATTCTTGATGACTATTGCCTAATCCTTCATTGTTACCAATCGTAGCCGCATCATAATGCAATTGATTCATCCACTCTATGTTGGCTTTACCATTTGTCGCTTCAGTTAGAGGGTGAGCTCGATCCATTGCATCCCCAATATCGAACAAATAAAAATCATCAGCAATACTAGTATTTCTTGAATTCTCAATAAAGCGTGCAATACGTGGAAAATTTTCGAAGTGAGAATGTAAATCATTCGTGTGTACTATTTGAATTTTTTCCATAAAAAGCCTACTTTCTCTGCATTTTTGCTAATTCTTGTTTCTTCTTATCATACATTTCTAAAATCTCTTCACCACGTAAAGGACTGCCCCAAGGCAAATCTTCACTCAAAAATTCACGTTCTGGTGCATCGACACCAACATTAATATTTTCAGCAATTGGCACTGAATAATGATGAATATGCCCATGCAAATTAATTATTTTGTCCACTTTACCTAATAACATGGGATAATGAGTACAATAAAATTGATGATGATCAAATTTTAATAGCGAACCAACGTCTTCAAATTGATATTTCAACTTGCCATCGGACATAGTTTGATTATGCTTATTAATGTATTTAAAAAGTGACCGGTAATCATGATTACCTTTGATTAAAGTCATATGTCCATTTAACTGTCGCAAAATATCAAATGTTTCTTCGTCAGTCGGATAATCTTGTGGTCGCATAGAAATATCACCAAGATGATAAACCCGGTCATTTTCGTCGACCCGATTATTCCAAGCATCGATCATAGCTTGATTCATATCATCGACGTTTGAAAAATGTCTAGGTGCAAAGTTATTTGGTTGTAATAATTGATAGTGATAAAAATGTGTATCAGCTATAAAGTAATTCATTCTATTAATCCTTTGAAATTATTTTATTTGCTTTAAGGATCTCTTCAAAAGCATCACGTATTTTTCCTTCGGGTTTCTTGTACTCGACCCACTCTTTCATTTCCATTGGTGGTACTGAATAATTCTCATTGACGTACTCTTCATAAGTATTGACCGCTGATGAATGAGGAATATTGAGTTTCAAAATACGAACCTCTTTGATCAATCCTAATTCCGCCGCCTTTTCTGCTCGACCATTCATAACAATATTGGCTAATTCATAATATTTTGTACCGTCATTACGGGTAATTTGTTCAATAATATCGAGTGTTTGCTTTTCATTGTCCATTGTTACTACCTCATTTCATTACTTATTTTAGTATATAATATTCAAAAAGTTAGGGAGTTAATTATGATTTCAAAAAACAACCTTTTCAAAATTGCCTTTGCTGGCTTCATTTTTTTCTTTGCCAGTGGTTTCACGGTCATTGGCCATCGTGGTGATCCTATCAATGCCCCAGAAGAAACCTTTGAAAGTTTCAACAAGGCTTTGGATGAAGGTGCTGATTATGTCGAACTTGATATTCACGTTTCCAAAGATAATGTGCTAGTTGTTTCTCATGACCGGGATTTAGAGCGCGTGACAGGTACGTCTGCCATCGTTTCCCAACATAATTTTTCCGAATTGGCAACTCTTAAACAAAAAAATGGTGAGCCAATCCACAGTTTAAATCAAGTTTTTGAGCATTACAAAAATAATCCTAAAGCCAAATTCTTGGTTGAAACTAAGAAGACTAAAAAAGGTAATCCTCAAAATATGGAAGCTTTATTGAAACAAGTGATCGACCAATACGGCATGCAAGATCGAGTCATGTTTCATTCATTCTCGACTAAGAGTTTGCAAAATGAAGCTGAATTAATGCCCAACATCCCCCGAATCTTTATCGCGGGAACCATCAAGCGGGTTAATTTTGAAGTTTTGCAATACGTTACTGGAGTCAATCTTTCTTCCAATATTGTAACCCCTGATGTTATCAACGCCTTGCACTCGATGGGAAAAACCATTTATGTCTGGGACGAAATGAACGAAAGTCCTAAAAAATGGAACACTCTGATCAATATGCCAATTGATGGAGTCGTTACTAACTACCCTGCAACTGGAAATGAATATCGCGAACTAAAAGATAAATCTAAAAGCGAAGTCATCAATCAGAACGTTTATTACATGAGTACTAAATCAGAACCAATTTACGAGAATCCTTACCGTTTAATTAAAACTAATAAAGAGGTTAAACCACTAGATGGCTATCACATTACCAATATTATCCGTTCAAATGGTAAAAAGTATGTTCAACTTGGTGAGAATGAATTTGCCGACGCAACTGGTTTCAACTCAGAATATGTTTTAAAAGATTTGCGCCAATACTTCGGGGCTAGTGTGGTCTATCGTAATCAACAACCTGACAACTTTTTGTACAGTCAACCTGATGAACAAAGTAAAATCAAGAATCGTCTTGAAGCAAACAAAGTTCAAAAAATCATCACGATACAACGCCGTGGTTCTCAGACATGGTTAAAATTAAAGGGTGGTTGGATCAACGCTAAAAACGTCTTGATTCAATTAAATCCTAATAACTATTTAGGTAACGAAAGTTTAAAGAGTTATTACAATTTACCTAAAGGTCAACGATTACACAATGTCGATCTACTCGAAGACATTTCCATTGCTCAGCCAACAGGCGATCAAACTTTACGGGACACGTCATTGATCAATGAATTTAACAATTTATTCATTGATTTTTCAACAAATAATGACAGCGATTCCATAAAGACAATTTAGGTAAATTAGCCATTAATCCAAACCTTTGGTAAAATATATAAAACTTCATGTGGAGGTCAAAAGATATATGTCTATAGATTGGGAAAAAGAAGTTTCACATCGCTCAGATGAATTAATAAACGACCTTTCAGAGCTAGTAAGTATTGATAGTTCTCGAGACGTCGAACACAAAACAAATGATTTTCCTTTAGGACCAGGACCAGCCAAGGCCTTGCAAACATTTTTACATTTTGCAGACCGCGACGGCTTTGAGACTAAAAACGTTGATAATTTAGCAGGTCGCATCGAATTCGGTGATGGTGACGAATCGATTGCCATTTTAGGACACGTCGATGTAGTTCCAGAAGGTCCAGGTTGGGATACTAATCCGTTTGAACCAGTAATCAAGGATCGAAACTTTTATGCACGTGGTGCTAGCGATGACAAAGGCCCTAGTTTGGCTTCCTACTATGCCATGAAAATTATTAAGGAACTAAAATTACCTACTAGTAAAAAAGTTCAATTAATTTTAGGAACCGACGAAGAAAGCGAATGGGTTGGCATCAATCATTATATGGAAAAAGAAACTATGCCAGAAACTGGTTTCTCTCCCGATGCTGAATTTCCAGCTATTAATGGTGAAAAAGGTATCGTTTCCTTTAGAGTCAACTTCCCTACACCAAAAATCGGTTTAGTGAAAGAAATGAAAGCTGGTATCAGACCTAATATGGTGCCACAAAATGCTGAAGCAGTTATTGATTCAGAAAAAATCGAATTTGAAGATTTAAAGACAAAGTTAAATGATTTCTTAGCAGAAAACAAAGAAGTTAAAGGCGAAGTTTCAAATGATGACAAATTAGTCGTTAAAATCATCGGTAAAGGTGCTCATGCCATGGAACCATTCAATGGTATCAATGCAGGTACTTACTTGGCCAAATTCTTGTTGACTTTAGATTTGAATGAATCAGAAAAATCTTACTTCTCATTTATCGTTAACCAACTCCATTTGGACTTTGCCGGCAAAAACTTAGGAATTGCCAACACTCATGAAGTGATGGGTGACTTAACTGTTTCTCCTAATATTTTTGAATACAACCAAGAAAAAGCAAATATTCTTCTTAATATCCGCTATCCAAAAGGTGACACCGGTGTTACTTTGACTGACAAGATCAATCAAAACTTACCAGAAAACGTTTCAGCCGTTATCAAAGGTCACAATCAATTGCCTCACTTTATTGAAGCAGATGATCCACTAGTTCAAGCTTTAGTCGGAGCTTATCGCGATCACACTGATGATGATACTGAGCCATTCACTGTTGGTGGTGGTACTTATGGACGTATTCTCAAACACGGAATCGCTTTTGGTGCAATGTTCCCTGGCGACGAAAATGTTATGCATCAACCTAATGAATATATTAATATTGATAAATTGTTAAAAGCCACAGCAATTTATGCAGATGCTATCTACCGCTTAATTAAGTAAGTTAATAAAAGTTCTGTAGAAGATAATTCTATGGAACTTTTTTGTTTTTACACTTCTAAATCAATTTTATTATATAATTACGGTATGTAACTTTTTAAGGGAGCTCATTTAAAAGTGAAAAATTTATGGAATAGCATTGTCAATTGGTTCAAAAGTATAAAGAGCTGGTCCGATTTTGCTAAGAAAGCTAATCTAACGATAGAGATCATTCGTCGAATCATTCTCTATTCTATTGCCGGCCTATTTATTATTTTGAGTTTATCCGTCGGTCTCGGTTTAGGATATGTTTCGGCATTAACGAGTCAAGTTAGTGTCCCAACTAAAAACGAGATGAAGACGGAACTTCAAGATGTTAATAATTCAGCTACTCTATACTTTGCTGATGGACAAAAAATTGAAAGTCTAAAAAAGGATCTCGTTGGTACAAAAGTATCGATCAACGAGATGTCACCATATCTTAAGAAAGCTATTGTTTCCACTGAAGATAGTGACTTCTATCGACATAAAGGTGTCGTCCCAAAGTCAATTTTTCGGGCGGTCATTTCTGATATCACAGGTATCGGTACGCAAACTGGTGGATCGACTTTGACCCAACAGACCGTTAAGATGCAAATGTTATCATCAGAAACAACTTGGAAACGTAAAGCTGTAGAAATTTTCTTAGCTATGCGTGTCGATAAATATTTCTCAAAAGATGAAATTTTAGCCGATTATTTGAACGCCGCAACTTTTGGTCGCAATAATAAAGGTCAAAACATTCAAGGTGTTCAAGCTGCTGCTAAAGGTCTCTTCGGAAAAGATGCCAGTGATTTAAATTTGGCTGAATCAGCTTTTATTGCCGGTTTACCACAAAGTCCATCGATTTATACTCCATATGATGAACGTGGTCGGGTTAAAGATGATATCAGCCTTGGTTTAAAGCGTAAAGACATCGTTTTATATCGGATGTATCGTGACAATCAAATTTCAGAAGCCCAATACAATCAGGCTAAGAAATTTGATTTGAAATCTGACTTTTTAAAGCCTGCTAGTGCTAATTCTTCAAGTATTAAATATGGTTACTTGTATAATACTTTGACTGATCAAGCTCGGACAATTATCATCAAACGCCTAGCTAAAAATGATGGTATTAAATATAAAGATCTAGTTAAAGATAAGAATCTATACGAAAAGTATTACACTCAAGCAGATACAGAATTACACAATAAGAATTACAAGATTCACAGTACGATCAATAAGAGTTTATATGTCGCTATGAATAAACAGGCTCAAGCTTACAAAGGTAATCTTGGTACGACTCATACTGACGATGCAACAGATCCTAATACTGGTCGTAGTATCAAAGTCTCTGAACCTGTTCAAAACGGTTCAGTCCTTCTTGATAATAAAACTGGTCAAGTGTTAGCCTTTGTCGGTGGGGTCAACTTTAAGAAATCACAAATTAACCACGCCTTTGATACTCATCGTTCACCTGGTTCTTCAATTAAACCGTTGATTACCTTTGCACCAGCAATTGAAAATGGTTTAATTGGTTCACAATCAATGTTGGCCGACTTTAAGACTAGCTTCAATAAGTACTCACCAACTGATTATGGTGAAACTATTCAAAATCGTTTCATCTCAGCTCGTGAAACTTTGGAAGAATCATACAATATTCCTTCAGTTAACTTATATAACTATATTCGTCAACAAGGTGTCAGTTCTAAGAAATACATGTCGAAGATGGGCATCAATTTAACTAACAAAGAATATAACCAACTCGGTATTACTTTAGGTGGTACAGCAACTGGTGTGACAGTTCTTGAACAAGCCAGCGCCTTTTCTACTTTTGCCAACAAAGGGGTTCATGTTAGTCCTTATATCGTCTCGGATGTAACAGATCCTTCTGGTAAGAGTATTTACAAGCATAAAGATTCTAAGAAACGTGTCTTCACCAAGGAAACTTCTTACATTATTAAGAACATGCTACATGGCGTTGTTACTAAAGGTACTGCCTCAGCCTTATCATACGAATCTAACTTCAATACCAAGAATCTCTTTGGTAAAACTGGTACTTCAAATGACTATCGTGATAACTGGTTCATTGGTAGTACTGACGGTATGACGTTAGCTTCCTGGATCGGATACGATAACTTCTACGGTAACAATTACAACTTATCAAGTAACTCAACAAACTTGAATCAGGAACTCTGGTCGAAGATGGCTAATGCAATTTACGACCAAGATCCAAGTGTCTTGAATGCTGAAACTAGTTTTGATCGTCCTAGTGGCGTTAAATCATACAAGGTCGACAAGGAAACTGGTACCAAAGTTGGAACAATTGGCTACAATGGTGTAACTGCTAAGGTCAATCAACATACAACAACTTCGCTTTACTATAAAGGCAGTCCAAAAGCTATGTCCTACGATGAATTTGCTATCGGTGGTAAAGCTAAGAACTACAAGTCCTTCTGGGATAACTACTTTGGACACAGCAGTACCTACGGTCAAGTTAAAACTTTAGGCGATTCAAACAAGAGTACTGATGAATTAGCTATTGAAAACGGTAGTGGTCGAACTTCTGGTTTCAGTAATAGTACTAATAGCTCTGACTCGTCTGACGTTATTACAAATAACCGTTCAACCAATTCTTCAACGACTGAATCACGTTCAACGACTGAAAATGGTACTACCGATACTGGTACAGGTACTGGAACTGGTGGTAGTTCAGGTTCTGGTTCATCTAATGGATCATCAACTAGTGATACTGGAACAACAACTACTCCAAGTGACAACAATAGTAGTTCTAATACTGAACAGCCTACTACCGGAACTGGTGACAGTTCTAACTCAAGTGGTGGAGAAGCTAATACAACTCCTCCAACTGGAGAATAACGAAACTCCCATCAATTGAATCACTTCAAAAGATGGGAGTTTTCTTATTTTATTTAAAGGAGATACTTATGTACTTTAGCGCAACATTTTTACAAAATTCACTTTACGTCGTCGCAAGCTTACTAATTTTATTTATCATCATTGATCTTATTTATAGATGGAGACACAACATTAAAATTTGGGATAAATCATTAACTTTAGCCTCAATTGTTTTAGTCAATACGATCTATTCGATTATTTCCGGATTTTTCGATATGCCTTATGAGTTTAGCTCTATTTTTACCGGTGGGTTATCATTAGTTGCATTTGGCTATATTGTCGTGATTATTTGGGAATTGCATAAGCAACGTAAAACTAATCAGAAATAGGAAAAAGCTCTGAGATTGAATTTATTTGGCTTTTGAAGGATACGATTATTTTGATTCTTCTTATTTTTAATTTTAAGAGTATTAAAAAAGGATCTTGCTGGGATTGCAGCTATTGCTGTATTCCGGTAAGGTCCTTTTTAGATTCTTTTTAGACTTTTTTATTGTTGCTTAGATTAGTGCTTTCTTGTGTTATGTCCTAAACTTGCAGCATAAACGCGTTCCGCAGGCCAGGAGTCAACATATAGCTACGCTTCCCAAATCATCCGCAAAGTACGCGGATAATTCGTGAAGCTAGGCTATCTGCTGACTCCTAAGCAGGCCTACTCCACGCTCTCTATTTTGTAGATCCACGTTTTACGATACTATATGGTAACTTAACTGTATTTTCATCAATTTGTTCTTGATTCATCATCTTTGTCAACAAACGCATTGCAACGGCTCCGATATCATACAATGGTTCTTCAACTGAACTCATCTTTGGACGTGTAACTTCACAAAGTACTGTGTCATTACTTGTAACAAGTTCAAAATCATCTGGAACCTTAACTCCGGCTTTCACTGCTGAGTTCAAGATACCTGCAGCTAATAAATCATCTGTGACATAAGCTGCTGTAGCACCACTGCTACTGATTGCGTCCCAAATTGCTTCTCCGGCACGTACTGAGTATTCTGCTTCAAAGACTAGATTTGATGAGAAGTTCAAATGAGCTTTCTTCAAAGCTTTCTTGTAACCGTCTAGACGATATTTACCGTCGATTGGGTTTTCAAGACTTCCACCAACATAAGCAACTTTCTTGTGTCCGTTAGTTGTTAATTGACCAACAACACTAGCAACCGCATCAGTATAATCAATATTTACACTGGCACTTTCATTGTTTTTGTCGATTGAACCTGCTAAAACGATTGGTGTCTTTGAGTTTGCAAGGATTCTCTTTAATTTCTTAGATAATTGTTTACCCATGTAAATAAGTCCATCAACTTGCTTTGATAGCAAATTATTCAAGATTTGTTCCTCATCACCAACAGATTCTTGTAAACTAGTTAAAATGATGTTGTATTTGTACATTGAAGCAACGTCATCAATACCTTTAGCCAATGATGCAAAGTACAAATTAGTGATATCTGGCAAGATAACCCCAATTGTAGTACTCTTTTTACTTGCCAAACCACGGGCAACAGCGTTTGGACGGTAATTCAAACGATCAATTACTTCCAAAACTCTCTTTCTCGTTTCTTCTTTTACATTGGCGTTACCGTTAACTACACGTGAAATTGTTGCCATTGAAACGTTAGCAGCCTCAGCTACGTCATAGATTGTTACGACCTTTTTATCCATTTATATTCACTCTCTCAAACAATATTTTCATTAATTAACTTTAATTTATCAAAAATTTTCAACAATTGCAAGCGGTTTCTACATTATTGGCATATGTTTTCATATTTTTTCAAAAAGAAAATGGTTTTCAGTGATATACTACTAATAAATCTGTACGTAAAGGAGTATTTTCATGAAGAAACAATTACAAGATCTACAAGAGTACTTAGCACAAAACAACTTGGATATTGCTTATATTTCAAATCCAAGTGACATCCACTACTTCACTGGTTTTTACAGTGATCCCGTGGAAAGAATTTTAGCACTTTTAGTTTTCCCTGACAAAGACCCATTCTTGTTTGCACCTCAACTAGAAGTTGAAGCCTCAAAAGATGCCGGTTGGGATAAAGATGTTTTTGGTTATTTAGATCATGAAGATCCATTTGCTTTGATGGCAGGCCATATTAAAGATGTTGCTGGCACACCAAGCAAGTGGGGAATTGAAAAAGATGACCTTCCCGTTCAAAAATTAGAAGCTATCAAACAACAATTCCCAGACGCACAATTTCCTACTAACTTATCACGTTACATGGAAAATGCCAAATTGATCAAAACTCCAAGTGAAATTGAAGAATTAAAAGCTGCAGGTGCCGAAGCAGACTATGCCTTCACCGTAGCCTTTAATGCCATCAAAGAAGGACGCACAGAGCAAGAAGTAGTTGCTGAAATCGAATATGCCATGATGAAAAAAGGTGTCATGCATATGAGTTTTGACACGATCGTTCAAGCCGGTGCCAACGCCGCTAACCCCCATGGTGGACCAGAAAAGACCCCTATCGAAAAAAATGAATTGGTTTTGTTCGATCTAGGTACAGTCCACAATGGCTATATCTCTGACGCCTCCAGAACAGTAGCTTTTGGTCAGCCAGATGAGAAATCACTCGACATTTATAAAGTAGACTTGGAAGCTCAATACGCCGCCATGGATGCTGCCAAACCTGGTATCACCGCTGCTGAACTAGACAAAGTAGCTCGCGACATCATCACCAAAGCCGGTTACGGTGAATACTTCATCCATCGTCTCGGACATGGTATGGGAACTTCAGAACACGAATTCCCATCAATCATGGAAGGAAACGACATGGTTCTAAAACCAGGCATGTGCTTCTCAATTGAACCAGGAATCTACATTCCAAACGTTGCCGGAGTAAGAATTGAAGACTGTGTCTACATCACAGAAAACGGCTGCGAACCATTCACACACACAAGCAAAGAACTAACTTACATCAAATAAAATATTATATTTAAGGATTAGGTGTGTGTTAAGTATGCCGTCCTCCATAGCAAAGCCGATTTTGGCTGGAACGTGGTGGGTCGACTTGGAGCCAAATCGGCTTTGCTATTCCGGACTAAATTTCAGTTTTATGGTATATTTACTTTCCATTCCTTTAAAAATAGTGGTTCTATTTTGAATTATCACAAGTATTTTAATAGGCTACCAAATGTATTCAAAATAGAAGTAATAATAAAACAGAAAGAGGATCTTACTAGATTGCAGTAATTGCAATTCTAGTAAGATCCTCTATTTTTATATCAAATTAAATTAATTAAAAAGTTGAAATACCATATCGTATCCAGACCATAAAACAATTCTTCACTCATTCTAAGTAGAATAGTATCCACTTCAGGATTTATTGATTAGCTGCAAAGAACCGAATTCCGTCTGGAGCAACAGCTCTGGGAAATGCTCAGTTGTGCCCACATCGTTCCAGCAATTTCCCAGAGCTGTTGCGGAAGACGGCATCTAACCACCCATCCAAATTAAAGAACTAAATTATTCTTCATTCAAATCATTTTCATCAAAAACAATATCAGAAGCATCCTCATCATCTTTGATCTTATCAACTGTTGAAGTCATATGATCTTTCAAAGCATCGGTCTTATCATTAAAAGCATTAACCAAATCATTGTTAGCTTTTAATCCTAAACCACCATTATTGAAATCCCCACGAATTGTTTTGATGTTCTCAATAACTTTTTGACCGGCTTCACTAGTTAAATACTTAGAAGCTAAATATCCTGATGCACAGCCTAATGCTAGGCCAATAATAAAATGATTATTTTTCATAATTACTTATTCTTCTTTCTTGGCCATACCTTAGTAGCTGTCTTGAGAACTGTTGCTACATTACCTACTGTTAATAGATTTTGAAGGTTGAAACCTGAATTGTGTTCCTTTGAAGTTGCGGCGGCACTCTTCTTACCGAGATTTTCTACGGTATCAAAAAGTGGATTTAGTTTGGCTGACTTACTATTAACGTCATCCATCAATGTATTTGTCTTGTCCACTAACTTAGTACTTTGGTCCATGATTTGGTCAGTGTTCTTTGACAAAACTTCTACCATCTTGGTCGTTTCCTTCATTGTTTCTTGCAATTCTTGAAGTAATTTAGCTGTTTGTACTAATGTTCTGGCTAAATATACAACTAACACTACAAATGCAACTGCTGCAATTAATCCTGCAATTTGTCCACCAGTCATAATATTACCCTCCTGTATTTTAATAGCACTTTCATACTAGCATTATAACAATTTTAGGGCAATTATTTACCAAATAATCCAATCTTGCCAGAGTTTTTCTAACTTCTTAATGGCGTTACCACGATGGCTGATTTGATTCTTTTGATCCAAGGTAATTTGTGCCATTGTCTTGTCCAATTCAGGTACATAAAATAGCGGATCGTATCCAAAACCATCGTCTCCTTGAGGTAAAGTCGCAATCAAACCATCGACAGAACCTTCGACTACTAGATCTTGGTCATTTTTAGGATTAGCAAATACTAGAGTTGAAACAAATTGAGCAGTTCTTTTTTCTAAAGGAATTCCGCCTAATTCACTCAATAATTTAGCATTATTAGCCGCATCATTGTGGTCACCGGCATATCTAGCTGAGTGAACACCAGGTTGGCCATACAAGGCGTCTACTTTTAACCCTGAATCATCTGCTATCACAGGCAAATTGAATTGGTCCATTACAGCATGTGCTTTAATAGTTGCATTCTCTTTAAAAGTTTTGCCCGTTTCTCTAATCTCTGGGAAATTGGGAAAATCTAGTAACGTCTTCAATTCAATTTCTTGGCCATCAAAAAGTCGCTTAAATTCACGAGCTTTACCAGGATTTTTAGTTGCTATTATGATTTCTTTCATCATTTCCTCCAATATCTACTAAGTTAATTTCATCAATATCCGTCTGTAACCAACGTTTAGCAAGTCTTGAAAATTCCTTGATATCAGCTGTCGCGTGCAATTTCAACACTCGTTTTGGTTGTGCGGTCAAGGCATCATTTCTTGTTAAATAATTTTTGGCTACTGTAACTGTTGAAACTGCTGGATCAACAAGTTTAGTATTAGGTAAAAAGTTATTGATCTGTTTTTTCAACATTGGAAAATGGGTACATCCCAAAATCAAAGTGTCAAATTCATTATCCTTAAATGGCTTTAACGTTTCTTCAATATTTTTCTTGGCTTCTGATGAATCAGCTTTATCTGCTTCAACAAAAGAAACAAATTTTTGTGCTGGAACGCCTAAAGATGTAATTTTAGGATTAATTTCATGAATCGTTTGATTATAACTCTTTGAGTTGATAGTCGATTCTGTCGCAATAATTCCAATATGATCTGTTTTTGTTACTTTAGATGCTTCTTGTGAACCTGGTTCAATGACACCAATCATGGGAATGGTGAATTCACGACGCATAGTTTGTAATGCATTGGCTGTAGCTGTATTACAACCATAAATAATTATTTTTACATTTTGACTGATTAAATACTGTACCATTTCACGCGTATAAGCTATGATTTGGTCATGAGTCTTTACTCCATAAGGCATTCTTGCCTCGTCACCAATGAAAACTACATCCTCGTTAGGCATTTGTCTGATGACTTCCTTAACTACTGTTAATCCGCCTAATCCAGAATCTAGTACACCGATTGGTCTGTTATCACTCATATGTTACCCCTACCTTCGTTTAAGCGAATTGATTGTATTTTAAAAAAATAATCATATACTATCTTTTACATTGACTTAAAAAGCAATTACTCTAATGATATAATAAATTGTCTAAAAAAAGGAGTTAAAACAATGGCCGCAAAACCTAATGATCTCAACAAACCAGAGTTAACTAATACTCAAGATAATAAAAATGTAGACACGTTAACTGAAAATTACTTTGCCGTTTCAGTACTCCGTGATTTTATCCTTCCTGATTTACTTGATAAAGACACTGTGGAACTATTATATTGGGCTGGAAAAAATTTGAGCCGACAATTGATTCTCGACATGCAAAGCTTACCTGACTTATTCCAAAAAGCCGCTTTTGGAACTTTGGAAATAACTAAGCAAACTAAACATAGTTACATTTACACTCTGAGTGGTCCTGAAGTTATCCAGCGTTTCGATACTAATAATGATGATCCAGAATTTTCATTAGAGACTGGAATAATCGCTGAAACTGTCGAACGAACAATTGGTGCCTTTTGTTTAGGTACTTATACCGTTGACAGCAAAGCCAAAAAGGTTTCAATTAAAATACAAATTGATCGAAACTAAAGTATACACCAAAAAAACCTCCAATTCGCATTTGAATTGAAGGTTTTTTTTATTAATCAGCATATCCGTCTAGAATCTTTTCTAGTTGAGCTTTACTGTGGAAGCCAGTCAATTTATCGACTACTTCGCCATCTTTTTTGATCATCAATGTTGGGATAGCCATGATACCAAATGACTTAGCTGTATCTGGGTTAGCATCAACATCCATCTTTAAGAATTTAACGGAATCATCATTTTCTGATAATTCTTCAACAACTGGTGATTGCATTCTACATGGACCACACCATGTTGCCCAAAAATCAATTAAAACGACACCATCTTTTGTGTCTTCTTCAAAACTCTTATCTGTTACTTCATCAACCATTATTGATCACTCCTTCACTCTGTAAATATTATCATTATTAATCTATCATTAAAAAACATCTGCTTGCAAATTATAAATCAACTATAGTTGCACCAGATCCACCTGAACTAGCTGGAGCATATCCAAATGACTTAACCCGCGGATTTCTTTGTAAGTAATTAGTTACTCCCTTGCGAATAACTCCAGTACCAAAGCCATGGACGATCGTAACTTGATTGTAACCTGCTAATAAAGCTTCATCGATGTATTGGTCTAAATCAGACATTGCTTCTTCGTAACGTTTACCACGTAAATCTAGCTTGCTTGACAGACCTGAACTCTTCGTTCGTTTGACCATCGTTGGCTTCTTTTCTGGTTCCGGTTGAACATCTTGAACTTTTTCCAAATCATCTTCGCCAAATTTCATCTTCAAGATACCCAATTGAACTTCATATTGATTATCCTTGTTTTTACGGACAATGGTACCAATCTGATCGTATGGCAAGGCCTTAACGGTGTCACCCACTTTTAATTGCTGACGACGTTTATTCCGACGCAAGACCCTATTCTTCTTGAGTGATTCATCTTGATGAAGATTCTTCAAATTAGTTTTAGCTGAAATGATTTGGTCTTCTTTAACAGCCACACCATCTTGTTCCAATTTACGCAAACGAGTCACGATTTTATCGGATTCTTTTTTAGCCTTGGCAACAATTTGATTAGCCCGGACTTTCGCAGCTTGTATTTCTGATGCTTTCGATTTGTCTAACGCATCGCTCTTCTTTTCGTAAGTCTCTTGAACAGCTTTATTCTTCGACAATTGAACTTGCAACTGTTGGTTCTTCTGTTCAAACTCCTTCCGACGATTCTCAAGATCAGCAATCATATTGTTCAAATCTTGACTCTCACCATTCATCAGTGATTGTCCTCGTTCAACAACTGAACGATCCATCCCTAAACGAGCAGCAATATTGAAAGCATTACTTGCACCAGGGATACCAATCAATAACTTGTAAGTCGGCTTGAGTGATTTCTCATCAAACTCCATGCTGGCATTGATTGTTTCCGGAGTGTTGTAAGCAAAAACTTTTAATTCTGGATAATGGGTCGTAGCCATGATAAAGCAGTGTGATTGGGCTAGTTTTTCCAAGATAGCAATCGCAATAGCGGCTCCTTCTTGAGGATCTGTCCCAGCACCTAACTCATCGATCAAGACTAGACTATGACTCGAAACTTTATGAATGATATTAATAATATTATCCATGTGTGACGAGAAAGTACTCAAGTTTTGTTCAATCGACTGTTCATCACCGATATCAACGAAGACTTCGTCAAAAACTGCAATTTGGCTTTCTTCACGAGCAGGAATAAAGAGTCCCGCTTGAGCCATCAATTGAATCAAACCTAAAGTTTTCATGGTAATAGTCTTACCACCAGTATTTGGTCCTGTGATCAACATTGTCTTATAGCCATCACCCATTTTGATATCATTAGCTACAACCTTATCAGGGTCGATCAGGGGATGTTTTGCATTGACTAGGTCAACTACATTATCTTTTGAAATAACGGGCTCTGTGGCCTTTATTTCACAAGCATACTTTGCTTTAGCATTAATTAAATCAAATTGAGCTAAAATTTCGTTATTTTTGACGATTTCATCAATTTCCGGACGGACTAAATCAGACAAATCATTTAAGATTCTGACTTCTTCCATCTTTTCTGAAACTTGCGATTCGTGTAACTGATTATTCAAACCGACAACCGCTTGGGGCTCGATATAAAGTGTTTGTCCACTGGCACTTTGGTCGTGAACGACACCACCGAATTTTGTCTTATATTCAGTTTTCACCGGAATAACGAAACGATCATCACGTAAAGTAACGATTGTTTCAGTCAAATACTTCGTATTCTTACCACGAGTATATTTTTCCATCGTTTGTCTGATCTGATCATTTAAGCGACTGATTCGACCACGAATATATTTCAAATCATCCGAAGCAGTATCTAAAACTCGACCAGTATCATCCAAAGAACGTGAGATACGTTTGGTTAATCCAGGATTATCAATCAATTTATCGTCTAATTTGTATAGTTCACGAAGATCCAGTTGGTCATCTTTTAACCCAGCAAAAAATTCTTTTAACTCAGTTGTATTTTGGAGCACTTGACCGATTTGAGCTAACTCAGTTCCGTTCAAGTTCCCATCTTTTTTCAAACGATTAGCTTGATCATGTAGATCAGCTAATTTTCTAACTGGGATTTCCCCCTTAATTCGTAAAATATCGGCACCATCTTTAGTTTGGTCGATCAATCTTTGAACGATTGATTCCACCGACATTGGCATTAATTTTTTTAAGAGAGTATTCCCACGCGTTGTGATTAGATATTTGGCAATTTCAGCTTTGATTTTGTCAAACTCTAATACTTTCAAAGCTTTATTATTCATCGTTCTCTCCTGTTATAAAATAAGACTGAAACAAATTGTCTCAGTCTCAAAAGTTACATTACGCCGATCCACAGATGACTCAACGCTTCAGTTAATACTGGCGTATTTTTGATCATCGTTGAAGCGACAAATGAATGATTTAGAGCATTTTGGATTCCGGTAACAGGAATCATAGCCAACAACAATAACAACATAAAAATTGTCACGTATGTTACTACAAAACCAATGATTCCACCGCTCAAAATATTAACATCATTGTACATTGGAAAATAAGTCAGTCTTTTAAAATAAAGACCAACAAAACGCATAATGATCCAACCAATGAAGCAAATAAAAATGAAGGCGAATGCCCGGTAAAATGCATCGTCTAATTTCATACCAACTTTTGTTGAGAAAAAGGCAAACTCACTGCCTAGACTAGCGGAAGGATAAGGTACGATCATTTCAAATTTAGGACCGAGTGTCTTGAAAGATACCCATGCTAAACAAAAGAACAAACCATATCCAATTGCGTAAAATGCTTCCATGACTAAGCCACGGCGAGCACCAATATAAAATCCATAAATCAAAAGTAAAATAAGTAACAGACTTAGCATTATTTCCCCTTACATCAATCATTAAAATCAAATTTGTGAATCATATTTAAGATAGAAATACCAAACGATTGGCTTGCGCCAATCGTTATTTTTATCCTATTCTTCGTCACTTGTGAAGGTATTTAAAACCTCTTGAACCATATCCCATTCCTCAGGATCTTCAATTGGATTTAATTCACCTGCATCGACATCCCCATTTTTATCGGGTGTAAATGAAAAGGCTTGAACCTCAATCTCGTCTGAATCTTCTGAATTCTTAGGATATAAGAAGACATATGATTTACCATAATCATCTGAATCGAAAGTAAAGAGAATTTTAAAAACTTCTTTATTACCTTGATCATCACTTAAAATTACTTCATCTAAATCTTTTGGTGGTTGTTTTTCACTCATATTTATCACCTAATTTCGTGTTAGTTTACCTTTGGCATCAAGATAATTCTGCAGAATCATTTCGGCAGCAATTTTATCGACTACCTTCTTGCGCTTTCTACGAGACACATTAGCCTCATCAATCAGCATTCTTTCAGCTTGAACAGTCGTCAAACGTTCATCGATAAAATCAATTGGCAAATTAAATTTGTCTTGAATCATTTTACCGTATTCACGCGATTTTTCTGCCCGTGGTCCTTCAGAATTATTCATATTTTTAGGCAGTCCCAGAACAATACCTGTAACCTGCTTTTCTTTGATGATTTCGCCTAATCTATCTAAACCGAAATCCTCTTTTTTCTCATTCATATGAATAGTTTCTACACCCTGTGCAGTCCAGCCCAATAAATCGCTTGCTGAAACACCAACGGTTCTTGCACCAACGTCTAAACCTAATAATCGCATTTATTTACCTTGATTGAGATAACTCTTAACTAGTTCTTCAATTATCTCGTCTCTTTCATGTTTCAAAATCAAATTACGGGCATCGTTATGTCTTGGAATGTATGCAGGATCACCAGAAAGCAAGTATCCAACGATTTGATTAATTGGATTATATCCCTTCTCTTCTAGTGATTGGTAAACACTTTCTAGTGTTTCCTTGACATCTTTACCTTTGTTTTCATTAAAATCAAAACTCATAGTTTTATCAAGTGAACTCATGGCAAACCTCCATATAACAAATATTTAAGTGACTAGAATGCTTAGTTCAATTATAGCCCACTTTAATAAGATTTAATAATATCTTTAGCTAATTGTAACGCATTTGTTAAACCAGCAGGATTTTTACCACCAGCTTGAGCCATATCTGGACGGCCACCACCGCCACCTTGGATCTCCTTGGCAATCTTCTTAACTAAATCGCCAGCTTTGACTCCATGGCCCTGGGCATCTTTATTAACTGCTACAACTAGACTAGCTTTATTATCTCCACTAGCACCTAAAACTAAAATATCTGACTTATTTTCATTCTTCCATTTATCAGCAAGTTGTCTCAATGTTTCCATATCGGCTGGGATAATATTGGCAATCACCTTATAGCCATTGATTTCTTCAACATTATCGAAAACCTCTGCTGATTTTTGACTTGTAAGTTGTGTCTTCAAGTTTTGGTTATCACGTTTTAAATCTTTAATTTCGTCAATAACTTGAGTTGCTCGACTAGGAACATCTTTGAGTTGGTTGACTTTCAAATTCTTAGCTGTCTTTTGCAATGTTTGCAATTGTTCATTTAAGTAAGCAAATGCTTCTTCACCAGTTACAGCTTCGATTCTTCTAGTACCAGAACCAATGGCTGATTCTGAAGTGATCTTGAACAAGCCAATTTCAGAAGTATTGCGGACGTGTGTTCCACCGCAGAATTCAGTTGAGTAATCATCCACTTCAACAACACGCACAGTATCACCATATTTTTCACTAAATAAAGCAATAGCACCCTTTTTCTTCTTAGCCTCTTCAATTGGTAAAACTTCTGTCTTAACAGGAATAGCAGCCCAAATTTTTTGATTAACAATTGTTTCGAGTTGAGAAATTTGTTCCTCAGTCAAAGCTTGATTGCTATTAAAGTCAAATCTCAAGTAATCAGGTTCAACTAATGATCCTGCCTGATGAGTTCTTGAACTGACAACATCACGCAAGGCTTGATCTAACAAGTGAGTAGCTGTGTGATTATGACGAACCTTTTCACGGAAGTTAACATCAATTTCTAGTTTGTACTCTGTTTCAGTTGAAATTTCTGACATGATATTTACTAGATGAATGTTTTGTCCATTAGGGGCATGTTGAACGTCAATAACTTCAGCAACTTGATTCCCTTTCAAATCATAAATATTACCGACATCAGCAACTTGGCCACCCATTTCAGCATAGAAAGGAGTTGTGTCAAAGACTAATTGAGCTTGACCTTCAGAAACCTTAGTTACTTCTTTATCGTCAACAATAATATTCTTCAAAGTACTTTCAGTTACATTCTTATCATAACCAACAAATTCACTAGGTGTCTTGATTTCCATCAAAGTTTCATCTTGCATACCCATTGATTGTAAGTTACCACGAGCTTCACGAGCACGTTGCTTTTGTTCTTCCATGTTCTCTTTGAAGCCAGCTTCGTCAACACTAAGTCCTTCGTCACTTGCATATTCACGAGTTAATTCCATAGGGAATCCATAAGTATCGTAAAGTTTGAAAGCTGATTTTCCATCAATAACTGTTTGATTATTTTTCTTCAAATCACTGATTACGCCGTTAAGCAATGCAAGTCCAGCATCCAAAGTTTCTGAAAAACGCTTTTCTTCTTGTTGAATTGTCTTAGAAATAAATTCTTTTTGTTGGCTAACTTCTGGATAGTAGCTTTCCATAATCTTACCAACAATTGGAACTAATCTGTAAAGGAATGGTCCATTAATACCTAATTTCTTACCATTCAAAACTGCACGTCTAATCAAACGTCTGATAACATAGCCACGACCTTCATTTGAAGGAAGTGCACCATCACCGACAGCAAACGAAACCGTTCTAGCGTGATCGGCAATAATCTTAAAGGAAATGTCATCTTCTTTATTTTCACCGTATTTTTTACCACAAAGTGAACCAACATCTTCAATCAAAGGCATGAATAAGTCAGTTTCAAAGTTAGTCTTAGTTCCTTGAACGATTGATACCAAACGTTCCAAGCCCATTCCCGTATCAATGTTTTTATGTGGTTGTTCAACATACTTACCATTTGGCAAATGATTTAGTTCTGAGAAAACGATATTCCAAACTTCCAAATATCTTTCATTTTCTCCGCCAGGATAACTTTCAGGATCATCTTCGGCCAAGTTGTTAAAAGCTTGTCCACGGTCATAGAAAATTTCAGAATCAGGACCACAAGGACCTTCACCAATATCCCAGAAATTATCTTCATCTTTTAAGATGTGATCTTGAGCAATTCCTACTTCAGCCCAAAGTTTTTGTGTTTCAGTATCTTTAGGATAAGTTGTCACGTACAAGTTATTCTTGTCCATGCCGATCCAGTCAGGACTTGTCAAAAATTCAAAAGCCCAAGGAATAACTTCTTTCTTAAAATAATCACCAACTGAAAAGTTACCCATCATTTCAAAGAAAGTTTGATGACGAGCTGTATGACCAACATTTTCAATATCATTAGTTCTAATACATTTTTGAGCATTAGTGATTCGAGGATTCTTTGGCACAACTGTTCCATCAAAATATTTCTTCAAAGTAGCAACACCAGAGTTGATCCACAATAAAGTTGGATCATTTTGTGGAATCAATGATGCACTAGGTTCAATCATGTGACCTTTTGTTTGGAAAAAGTCTAAAAACATCTTTCTTATTTCAGCACTTGATAAATTTTTCATTTTATCTCCCCAAAAAACGAAAAATCGCTGCAACCCCAAGGACGCCCATGCGCGGTACCACCTTGTTTGCAACGATTTCGTTAGCCTCTCAACATTTTTATCTAAAATTTAAGTTGGCAGCATCTTTGTATTAAATTCTTAGGCTTTTTCACCAACTAGCCTTCTCTGAAAAAATTTACTACAAGATATATCCAAAGAAAATATTAACCACGAATGTAAAAATTGTCAATAATTAAAAACTAGTTTGGTGGTTGGATGCCGTCTTCCGCACAAGCCCTGTGATGAGCTGGAACGCTGCCGGCACAACTTTGAGCTTTTGCAAAGTACGCAAAATCTCAAAGCTTGGCCTTATCCTAAGTGCTAAAGCACTAAGGATAATTTGGCGGCTGAGTCATCACAGGGCTTGTGCTCCAGACTAGATAACGATTCTATATACTTATTCAGGTAATATAAAAAAACATATTGTGTTCTATTTCAAATTCGTTCTGAATTTCAGTACAAAGATTTAATACCGACACTATTTTCAATAGAGATTAAATTCCGATACTTTGAATATGTTAATCCAATCGAGTGACACAAAATTCCAAATATAATTCTATAAAAATTAGAACATTGGTTAACAACAAAGAAATTCTATCTTCAAATATTTGGAACACAAATATCAAATAGATCCGTTACTCAGCACCGGAGCAACAAAGCTGATGGGCTCAGATGTGAAATTATTCTTAGCAATTTATTGCTTAGAATAAGGTCGAGCTTTGAAATACCGCGAACTTTGCGGTAGTTCAAAGTCGACCCACATCGTTCCAGCCCAATCAGCTTTGTTGCGGAGGAGCGTCATACTTCCGCCCCCAAACTAACTAATTATTCTTTTTACGTCTTGCATCTCTTTGTTTACGACGTTCTTGTCTAATTTGAATCTTTCTTTGTTGACGACGTTCATCCGAGATAGCTTTTTTAATCTTGTTCTTATAACCGGGCTTACGTTTTGTCTTTTGTTTCTTAACAAAACCAACTAACTTAGTATCAAGTTTTTCTTGATTAGCCTTACGAGTCATACGGTGATCACGTTCTTGTACGTCAACGATGTCGCCGTTTTTAATATCCTTAGGAGCAAACTTAATGCCTAAGTGTTCAATTTCATCAACTTTGTGTTCTTCACCTGGTTCATACAAAGTGATAGCTGTACCAGACATCCCATTACGACCAGTTCTGCCGACACGGTGAATGAAGAAGTCCAAATCTTCTGGAATCTCCGCATTGATAACGTGAGATACACCGTTGATATCAATTCCTCTAGCTGCTAAATCGGTTGCGACTACAAATTGATAATCCATGTTTTCAACTTGTTTCATCGTCCGTTTACGTTCTCTAGGTGTTAATCCACCATGAATTCTGGCAACTTTCAAGCCTTTGTTACGTAAATATTGATAAATTTCATCAACTGTCTTCTTCGTATTAGCGAAAACCAGAACCAAATATGGTTCGCCAATCGTCATTAAGCGATAAATAATTTCTTTTTTATCACGGCCGTGAGTGAACATTAACCAGTTATCCACATTCTTAGGGATAATACTGCTATTTTTAATTTCTACTCGTTGAGGACCATGCATATATTTCTTCAAGAAAGGTTCAAGTTTTTGAGGGATAGTTGCAGAAAAGACCATCATTTCACGATCTTCGGGCAACTTATCAGTAATGTGATCGACTTCTTCTAAGAATCCCATGTCCAAAGTCATATCAGCCTCATCAATAACGTAACGTTGAACGTTTTCTACGTGGAGGTCATTTTCTTTAATCAAATCCCAAAGACGTCCTGGAGTTCCAATCGCAATCTGTGGTTGATGTGCTTCAAGTTTTCTCTTTTGTCTTTCACGATCAGCTCCACCGACGAAGATAAAAGCGTTATATTCTTCTGGATAATTCTTCAAAATTGCTTGGGTATCTTCGTAGATTTGATAAGCTAATTCTCTACTTGGAGTAGCAATTAATAATTGAACTTCTTGTGTTGGCTTTAAAGCGTTCATTGATGGTAACAAGAACGCATGTGTTTTACCTGAACCAGTTTCAGATTGAACAATAATATCCTTTTTCTTATTCACTAAAGAGATTACTGCCTCTTGAACCTTCGTTGGTTCATCAAAATTTATTTCTTTTAATGATTTGTTAATAGCATCATTAAAGTTATATTGTGAAAATTTAGTCATCTATTCACCCTTCTGATTAAAATCAGTCACTATTTTTATTAGTTCCTCAAACATTTGTTTAACTTCATCAAGATTCTGAGCAGTTGCACCACTAGCAAGTGGATGTCCACCGCCATCGTGAGCTTTAGCTAATTCATTAATGATTGGACCTTGTGAACGCAAATGCATTCTAAATGTTCCATCATTTTTTTGAACAGCTTCCATCCAAGAAGTAACTTCTTTCAAGCGACCTGGTGTAGAAACAACTGAGTTAGCCTCTTCTTGATTGAGATTTAACTTATCCATTAAATCGTGATCAATAATAGCTAAAGCAGCACCAGATTTATCGATTTGGAGAATGTCATAAATGAAGCCTTGGAGTTTGGCTTGTTTCAAACTAACTTCATTCATCTTGTTGTTAATAGCCGCAATATCAACTCCTAAGGCGATAAATTTACCCGCAACGTTCATTGTGTGTTGAGTCGTTGACGGATAAAGGAATCTTCCAGTATCACCGACAATTCCCGCGTACAAATAATTTGCGACCTCTTTAGTCAATTGCAAGTCGTCAGTATTGTCGATCAAATCGGCAATGATTTCAGAACAAGAACTGGCATCGGTATTAACAAACAATTGATCTCCATAAACATCATCATTAGGATGGTGATCGATCTTGATCAAGTATGCTCCATCATCAAAACGTTGATCGTCAATTCTTGGTCGGTTGGCTGTGTCACAAACGATTACCAGGGCACCTTGATAATCCCCATCACTCACCTTTTGTGCTTTTGAAAGCCAAATTAAACCTTCAGTATCATTTCCACCAATTAAAACTTTCTTTTCAGGAAATGCCTGACGAATTGCCGTTGCTAAACCAGCTTGAGACCCTAGTGCATCAGGATCCGGATTTTGATGACGTAGAATGATAATTCTATCATATTTTTTAATTGTTGCAATTATTTCAGCGTAGCTATTCATAATTGTCCTCCTTGTAAGACAAATTCAAAGAAACCTCTTCATACGACAATGGATCAAGATTCGTGATCGTAATTCCGAGCAAGCGAATCTTTTGATCAGTTACCTTTAATTTATCATAAATATCCCTTGCAACACGATAAATTTCTGTTTTTGTTTGGACATAGTCTTGAAAACTCATCCGTCTGGTAATTGTTTCAAAGTCTGAATTTCTAAGTTTGAGAACAACAGTTTTGCCATGTTGACGTTGCTTTTTCAAATCTTGACTGACCAATTCAGCCAAAAAATCTAATTCATGATTGATCTGTTCATCAGTCACCAAATTACGATTATAAGTTCTTTCTCGACCAATCGACTTACGAAGGCGATGACCTTCAATTGGTGAATCGTCAATGCCGTGCACTCGTTTATAAATTACGTAACCCATCTTGCCAAATTTTTTCAAAAAGACATCTTGATCTAACTTCTGTAAATCACCGCCAGTGTAAATATCCATCTCATGCAGTTTGGCCTGCATTGCTTTACCAATCCCGTTGAATTTTTCGATCGGTATCGGTTTGAGAAATTCAGTCGCATATTTGCCTAAAATAATCGTCCGCCCAAAAGGTTTTCGATAATCTGAAGCCATCTTGGCTAAAAATTTGTTGTAGGAAATTCCAACTGAACAAGTTAAACGAGTCTCTTTAACGATACGTTGCTGAATATAATTGGCAATTTTAATGGTATTTGTTTCACCCAGTTTATTTTCTGTCACATCTAAATAAGCTTCATCTAGCGCAACTGATTGGTAGTTGTCAGTTACGTCACCAAAAATATCGTGGATCTGTTGGGACACTTGACGATACAAATCAAAATTAGGTGGTGTGATAACGAGTTTATCTTTCGGAATCAAATCAACAGCCTCTTGCGCTGGCATGGCTGAATGAGCTCCATATTTTCGGGCATTATAATTGGCCGTTGTGACAACCCCGTGATGATGATGTTTCCTAGGATCTTGGGCGACAATCAGACATTTTTTCTTGTATTCGGGATGTTCTCTTTCTTCTACTGAAGCGAAAAAAGCATCCATGTCGACATGGATGACTTTTCTGTTTTCTTCAATTTTAATAGGAATTTTTAAAAAGATAACAAAGACTCCTTAATCGTCCCAAACCCAAGAATTTCCATCACGTTCCAAGAGCATTTCAGCGGCATCTGGTCCCATTGAACCACTCAAATAATTAGGGAATTCTGGTGTTTGTGAATCCCAACGTTGTCTGATTGTATCGATATATTTCCAAGTACTTCTTAGTTCATCCCAAAGTGTAAAGTGAACTCGATTTCCAGAAAGAATATCAATGATCAAACTTTCATAAGCTTCACGAGCCTTATCAAATTCTGCTTCTTCAGGGAACTTGATAAAGTCCTTACCAGCTTCTTTGTAGTTCACACCATTGATCAAAATACTGTGACCATTTTCTCTTTCAATCAAGAGCGTCACAACTGAATTAGGTCTGATTCCTAGTTCTTCAACCTTATCGTTCAAAACAATATCGATTCGTGATGACTTCTTAGGCATTCTCTTACCTGAACGAACATAGAATGGAACGTTGCGCCATCTGTCAGTATCGAATTCAATCTTACCGGCCACAAAAGTTTCAATATTGGAATCTTCTGCAACATTATCTTCTTGACGATAAGCTTTTAAGTCCCCTAATTTATCAGTGTCATATTGACCACGTACAAAAGCTTGATCAACTTCTTCAGGCGATAATTCCTTCAATCTTGAAAAGAGCTTAGTTTTGTTCTTATGAATCACATCCGCATCTTCGGATTCTGGTTCATCACTGGCAACGGCTCCAATGATTTGCATAATATGATTTTGCACCATGTCACGCAAGACACCGGCTGTTTCGTAGTAACCGCCACGATCTTCGACGCCAAGGGATTCAGCTAGCGTGATTTGGATATTAGAAACATACTTGTTATTCAGTGCTTGTTCCAACTTAGGATTATTCTTACGAATATTCGGAATATCTTGAATCATTTCCTTACCTAAATAATGGTCGATTCGATAAATATCATTTTCTGGGAAGGCCTTAGAAATGTTGCCATTCAACTCGCAAGCAGAATCAAGATCTCGGCCAAATGGCTTCTCAATAACCAGACGGTTATAGCCACTTGCCTTCAAGCCTTCAGAATTGATGTGTTCAGCGACCGTACCAAAGAATCTCGGTGCAATTGCCATGTAGTAAACGCGATTGTGACCAGCCTCAAATTGGTCATCTAGTTTACTTGCCAAGTTCTTCAAAGCAATATAATGCTCTGAATCGTTGACATCGTGTGATTGATAGAAGAAATGCTTGGCAAATTCTGTCATAACTTCTTCACTATCATCAAAATAATCCTTTAAAGATGTGACGACTGTTTCACGGAAGTAATCATCACTCCAAGGACGACGTGCGGTACCAATTACGGCAAAGTGATCTTTTAGAAAACCCGATTTGTAAAGACGGAACAATGAAGGATACAATTTTCGATGTGCTAAATCGCCAGATCCCCCAAAAATAATAAAAATTGCTGATTTCTCTTTAGCCATTTTCTAAACTGCTATACAAAATTTGGTGAAATATAGATAATCATGATTGATTTCTATATTCAAAAAGTTGTATATTTCCTTTCTTAATTTTATTTACTGCCGTTATAACATCAGTATTCTGATATTCCTTAAAAGGATACCACATTGACTAACTATGACAGCCTAAGGGTTTAGCCGACCCCTTTTTAGTAATAATTATTTAGATTAAAGATAACAAATTAGCCACAGCATTCGTATCACGATCAAGGACAGCCCCACAATCATAACAAATGTATTCATTATGCCTCGTGTGATGCTTGGCATTCCCACGCAAAGTGATTTTATCAGAACCTTTTTTAATATGGCCGCATTTAGAACAACGTTGCGTTGAAGGATAGTATTTATCTGCAAGTACGATTTCTTTACCGTACCACTCACATTTGTAACTCAACACTTGACGGAAATAACCAAAAAGTGATTGTTGGAGGCCTTTTGATGCAACGTGACTCATTTGCATTTTTTTAATATTCAGGTCCTCAATCACAATTTTATCAAAATCTGTAACCAATTTAGTTGTAAACTTCTGAATCAAGTCGTGCTGGATATTAGTAACTTTACGATAATCACGTTGCAATTTGGCTCTCACCGCAATGTAATTATTACTTTTGTTAGCTTTTTTTCCATTAATCACTCGCTTATGAGCAAGCTGTTTTTGATAAAGTTTAATACGTTGATAAAGGCGAATTAGATGATTTGGCAAAGTATTAATTAAACCCCCAGTATAATTCAAATGCCCAACATTTACATCAACTGCCGTATTTTGATTGGTCAGTAACTTTGACTTAGGTGCCATTTCAAAAGGAAGGCTAGCCCAATATTTACCATTTTCACGATAGACACTAACGACTTTCAGTTCACCTGACAAATCTTCATGCTTATTGATACGAATGTCGTACCAAGTTTTAATGCCATGTGGTTTGTCCAAACATAATTTACCATTGACGATTTTTGCACGATCCGTTTTGAAACCTTGACGAACAGCCTTTTTAGATTTAAATCTTGGCTTTCCCCAATCCAATTGGGTTTTATCAAAAAAATTCTGCCAAGCTTTTCCTAAATCTGAGATTGCCAATTGTAAAGTCCTAGCCGATAGCTGGTACTGCCAATCAGCCTTATTAGTCACTAACTCATTTCTAACGGAATAAACATTTGGTCTCGGGTTAGTACTATCGATTGTGTGTAAATCATACATATCAATCCATGTGGCTAATCCTTCATTCCAACAATATCGACGATAATCACAAAGTTTATTGAGAACTTTCATCATATAACGATTGGGATAGAGTCTTACTTTTAGCGTGCGAATCAACAATTTCACCACCAATCAATTCAGTATCATTCATCAATTTTGTTTTATTACACGTTTCATACAATTGACAATAAAATGAAGCTATAAATTGGACAGTCAGCCATTTTTAGGGATTAACCATAGTTAAGGTTGACTTTCTACAAACAACATAGTCTTATCTTTTTATGCAAATTCCTTATTGCCCATATCCTTACAAATAATTAATTCCTCCTTTAAAAAATATCATGTAGTTCTATTTTACATCATGCGAAATTAAACATCTTGGTTTATGACTTAAAACTTTATAAAAATGTTGCTAGATTAATATTAATGATAGTACTTAAAGTCCACTTTAGGTCAAGCTAAAAATTATATAGTTGTTGTTCTTTAGGGGTGGTGGTTCTATTGCCGTCTTATGGCTCTATGTCCCTTTCCATTCATAATCTTTAATTTATAAATTAAGAATATTCTATAAAAACGTGAAATTCACATAAATAATACACAAAGCAAAAACAGCACCTATTCAAAAAACGTAATTGACTATTTTCAAGTTAATACGTTCTTGAACAGATACTGTTATTTTTTCACATTAGAAAGAAATAAAACATAGAACCACCATTTAGTCCGGAGCAACAAACTCGATTTGGCTCAGTACTGAAATTATTGTTAGTGCTTTAGCACTTACAATAAGGTCGAGCTTGGAGACTTTTTCCAGTTTTGAAAAAGGCTTCAAGTCGTGCCCAGTACGTTCCAGCCAAAATCGAGTTTGTTGCGGAGGACGGGATCCTACACCAGTCAAAGTATAGAACTTAAACTATTTTTCCTCTTTTGTATCTTCTTCTTTTGCTTCTGGTTCTGCTTCTTTAGTTTCAGCAGCTTTTTCTTCAGCCTTTGGAGCTTCTTTAGTTTCAGTAGCTTCTGCTGATTCTTTTGTTTCTGCCTTTTCTTCTGGCTTAGCTTCTGTTGTTGTCTTAGCAACTGGAGTTGTACGACGAATGAAGTTTAAGTCAAATGTTAGATAAACACCATCGCAGTCAATCACGATTTCTTTGTCATCACGATTGATTGAATGAATTGTTCCTTTTAGACCGCCAAGAGTAACAGCTTTGTCACCAACAGCCATTTCCTTCAACATCTCTTGACGTTTTTGTTGTTGCTTCTTTTGTGGACGAATAGAGATAAAGTACATACCAATAAACATTACCGCAACGAAAAGCAATAGACCCATTGAACCACCAGCACCTGCGCCGGCACCTAATGTAAGCATATTCAAATTTTCCACCTCTTAATAATTTACATAAGTATAGGTTACCAAAAATATGACATGGTTTCCATACTAGAAAGATTATCTTCTCAAAATCTTCTAAAAATTCTTGGCGTTTTTCTTATTAAAACCATATTCTTCAAAGACGTGTTCTCTAAATTCTAATAAATTATCATCACGGATGGCTTGACGTACACCCTTCATTAAATTCAACAAGAAGTATAGATTGTGATAACTAGTCAAGTGAATACCAAATAATTCGTTGGCATTGATCAAATGACGGATATAAGCCTTTGTATAGTTGCGGCAAACGTAACAATCACAGTTATCATCTAGTGGTGTGAAATCACGAGCGTATTTAGCATTTTTAACTACCAAACGTCCGTGACTTGTCATACAAGTACCATTTCTAGCAATTCTTGTTGGTAGGACACAATCGAACATGTCAATACCACGGATAACACCGTCGATCAAGGAGTCAGCAGTCCCAACACCCATCAAGTAACGCGGTTTGTTTTCAGGCAACATTGGAGTTGTGAAATCTAGAACTCGATTCATTTCACCCTTTGATTCACCAACTGAAAGTCCACCGATCGAATAGCCAGGGAAATCCATGCTGACAAGATCTCTGGCACTTTGTTTACGCAAGTCTTCAAAACCAGCACCTTGAACGATACCAAATAGTGCTTGCCAATCAGGATTTCGATGAGCTTTCAAACCACGTTCGGCCCAACGACTTGTTCTCTCAACCGATTTTTTAATGTAATCATAACTTTCAAAGAATGGTGGACATTCATCCAAACTCATCATGATATCAGGACCCAAGTAATTTTCGATCTTGATAGCTTTTTCAGGTGATAGGAATTCTTGACGACCATTTAAGTGATTGCGAAAATGGACTCCCGCCTCAGTGATATCACGCATCTTGGCTAGTGAGAAAACTTGAAATCCACCGGAATCAGTTAAAATTCCCTTATCCCAATTCATGAATTTGTGCAAGCCGCCAGCTTCTTTAACAATATCTTCACCAGGTCTTAACCATAAGTGATAAGTATTGGCGAGGATAATCGAAGCACCGATTTTTTCCAAGTCTTCTGGAGCCATGTTCTTAACTGAAGCTTCAGTTCCAACAGGCATAAACATTGGTGTTTCAAAAGTTCCGTGTGGTGTTTCCAACAAACCAAGACGTGCACCAGTGTGTTTTTCCTTCTTTAATAATGTATATTTAATTGCCGATTCCATAACTTCCCTCTACTTAATGAACATTGCATCACCAAAACTGAAGAAGCGATACTTCTCTTCAACAGCATGTTGGTAGGCGTTCAAAATATTTTCACGACCAGTAAATGCTGCCACGAGCATTACTAACGTCGACTTTGGCAAATGGAAGTTAGTAATAAATTCATCGACTACTTTCCATTGATAACCAGGTTTAATGAAGATATCAGTCCAACCACTGTCAGCCTTGATCTCACCATTAAATTTAGTTCCGATTGTCTCTAAAGTACGAATTGAAGTCGTTCCAGTAGCAACAATCTTACCGCCATTCTTCTTAACATCATTTAAGGTTTTAGCGGATTCTTCATCCAAACGATAAAACTCTGAATGCATCACATGTTTACTAATATCGGATTCAGTCACCGGTCTAAAAGTACCCAGACCAACGTGAAGCGTGACATAAACCAATTTCACACCCTTGTCTTCCACTTTCTTCAAAAGTTCTTTAGTCCAATGAAGTCCGGCAGTTGGTGCGGCAGCTGAACCATTTTCTTTTGCATAAACTGTTTGATAACGGTCGGGGTCGTCGAGCTTTTCCTTGATGTATGGAGGGAGTGGCATCTCACCTAGTTGTTCCAAAATCTCCATAAAAATTCCTTGATAGTGGAATTCGATAATCTTGCCACCATGTTCCAAATCTTCTAGGACTTCAGCTTCAAGTTGGCCATCACCGAATTGAACTTTTGTTCCAACTTTGGCACGTCGAGCAGGTTTCATTAGGACTTCCCACTTGTCGCCTTCAATATTGTTCAACAACAATACTTCTTCGTGTCCGTCAGTATCTTCTTTGGTACCGTACAATCGAGCTGGTAAAACTCTAGAATTGTTCATTACTAAAGCATCCCCAGGATTCAAGTAATCCAAAATATCATAAAAATGCTTATCACTATATTCGCCAGTTTCATGGTCGAGGACTAATAGTCTTGATTGGTCACGATTTTTGATCGGTGTTTGGGCGATAAGTTCTTCTGGTAAATCATAATCGAAATCTTCTGTTGTTAGTGTCATCAAAATTCTCCTTTTTGTGTTGGACTAGTTTTCTTCAGGATAAGGCAATCCCATGTGTTGATAACCTTTTCTCGTTACGACACGGCCTTTGGCAGTGCGTTTCAAGAATCCCATCTGCATTAAATATGGTTCATAAACTTCTTCAATCGTCTCTTGTTCTTCACCAATGTTGGCAGCGATAACTTTCAAACCAACTGGACCACCATTGTAGAGTTCAATGATCATCTCAAGAATTCTCCGATCGATGTGGTCAAGTCCTGCGTTGTCAACTTGTAGTTGGTTCAAAGCTGATTCAGCGACATCAAAATTGATCGTATCTTTATTAGCGACTTGAGCAAAATCACGGACTCGCTTCAACAACCGATTGGCAATTCTTGGTGTTCCGCGTGATCTTCTGGCAATCTCGTGAGCACCCTCTTCATCAACGTTGATGTTCAAAACACTAGCTGAACGAAAGACGATTTTCGATAATTCATCTATGGTATAGTACTCCATTCGTTCAACAATTCCAAATCGATCTCTTAAAGGTGCCGAAAGTTTTCCAGCGGCAGTCGTTGCACCAATCAAAGTATAAGGTGCTAATTGGTGGTGCAATGAACGTGACTCACTACCCTGGCCGACAATGATATCGATATAGAAATCTTCCATAGCTGAATACAAAACTTCTTCGATGGCTCGAGGCATACGATGGATTTCATCGATAAATAAAATATCACCAGGTTCGAGTTCATCTAAAACAGCCACTAAATCACCCGATTTTTCAATCGAAGGACCAGTCGTCGTATGAATGTTGACACCCATCTCATTGGCAATGATCATGGCTAGTGTTGTTTTACCTAACCCGGGAGGTCCATATAACAAGACGTGATCCAAAGTCTGTTGTCTTTGTTTGGCAGCTTTAATATAAACATTTAATTCTTTCTTGGCTTTTTCTTGGCCTAAGTATTGGTCAAAAGTTTGTGGACGAAGTGTTTGCTCAATAATATTCTCATTATTATCGAGTGAATCTGCATCAGTTAAACGTTCATCATCATTTTGATTTTCGATTGTTAACTCCCCCTACTTACTCAATAATTTCAAGCCAGCACGCAAGTACTCATCAGCACTCTTGTGCGGTTCTTTTTCTAAAGTACTCTTAATCTTACTAATTTCACGCGATGAATAGCCTAATGATTCTAGAGCTGCTAAGCCATCGTCTAATTCTTGATTGCCATGACTGAATTCTACTGGAGCTTCACCTAGTGTCATCTGACCTTCAGCAGTGAACTTGCCCGATAGATCCAAAATGATTTGTTGAGCAGTTTTCTTACCGATTTTAGGAAATTTAGTCAAAAACTTCACATCGTTATTCTCAATTGCGTGAATCAAACCTTGCAAGTCTTGCCCAGCCAAAATTGCTAAAGCACTCTTGGGACCAATGCCGGAAACACTGATTAAATGTAGGAAGATATTCTTCTCATTTAAATCGTAAAATCCGTACAAAGTTTGTTCGTTGTCACGGACGATCTGTTCGACAAAAACTTTGGCAGTTTGTTGTTCTTCATAACGATAAGGGTTGGCAACTTGGACTTTATAACCGACTCCTTGAACATCCACGACGATGTAAGAAGGGGTGACTGTGGCGATTAAACCATTTAAATATTCAAACATAATTACTCACTTTCTCTGGTATCATGCGGATCTTGAATTCTCTTAAACATCTTCTCGAGGTCCTTGTTGCTGAACTCAACTAAGACGGGACGACCATGAGGACAATTGTAAGGATTCTCAGCCTTAGTCAAATTGTGCAACAATTCGATTGCCTCTCGGTCCGTGATGTGATGGTTAGCCTTGATAGCACGCTTGCAACTCATCATGATAGCATTTTTTTCACGGAAACTCGCTACACTGATTTTAGAATCATTTAGCACATAGTCAATCATTTCTTTGATAGTCGACTCTTCTTGACCTTGAACAAACCACGTCGGATGCGTGTTGACAACAAAACTATTTTGCCCGAAATCATCCAAATACAGCCCGATACTTTCAAGCACCGGCTTCTTTTCTCTAATCAAGATACTTTCTGAATTAGGATAATCGAGAACAATTGGGACAAGTAGTTTTTGCTGATCTTGTGTCACGCGACCAATTTCCTTGCGGTAGTATTCGTAATTGACTCGCTCTTGGGCAGCATGCTGGTCGATCAAATAAAAACCATCCTTACTTTCAGCAACCAAATAAGTCCCATGAATCTGTCCGATGTAACGCAAATCAGGAAAACCACTTGGCTGTGGTTCTTTAATTGGCGACTGGTCAGGTTGTTCGACAACTTTGACTTGTGCTTCTTTTTTCAAGCGTTCATCCCAAGATTTCAAATGCTCTGGATCATTGAAAATCGGCATCCCATCAGTTGGCGTGACGAATTCTTTTTCAACCGGTTCTTTATGCGCCGTAACTTTTGGCTGAGCGACTTCCGTTGGCGTCATTGGTTCACTGATTTTATCAATCGTTTCAACATCTTCAAAACTGATCTGTTCTGGTTTGTACGTATCGACTGGTTTGCGATTGAGATTTTTCACCGCATCGGGAATCAAATTTTGCTTAGACAAACGGTCTTTGATTCCTTGACTGATCAAATCCCCAATGTGCCCTTCGTTAGACAAACGCACCTCTTGTTTAGTTGGGTGAACGTTGATGTCGACCAGACTCGGGTCCATTTTGATGTCGATCACTGCAATTGGGTAACGAGCCACCATCAACTTTGAACCGTAACCACGGACAACTGCGTTAGTCAGTTGAAAGTTCTTGATATAGCGACCATTTAAAATCAGTGAAATGTAAGATCTATTCGAACGAGTCGTATCCGGTTTGGAGAAAAAGCCTTTGATCTGATAATCAGGGTCTGAGTTTTCAAACTGAAACATATGACTAGCAATACTACGACCGTATATTCCGGCAATCGTCTGTTGCAAGTTGTCGTTACCAGAAGTCCAAACTAAGTCCTTACCTTCATGAATCAACCGAAATGAAATTTCTGGATGCCCCATCGCTAAACGATCAACGATATCGACAATGCGATTTAACTCTGTATGTAGTGATTTGACGTATTTCAAACGAGCTGGCGTATTGAAGAATAAATCTTCGACCAACATCGTTGTTCCCACTGAACGAGCAAAGGTTTCCTTTTTAATTAATTCATTGCCAGAAAACTTAGCTCGCACAGCCGATTTACCGTCAGTACTTGTAACAACTGTTAATTTGGAAATAGAGGCGATACTAGCCAGCGCTTCACCACGAAAGCCGAGTGTCTTGATATTGAACAAATCACGGTCATTAGCGATTTTACTAGTCGTATGCGGCAAGAAAGCTACTTCGACATCATCAGCGTTGATTCCGTTACCATTGTCGTTAACTTCGATGGACTTCAAACCCGATTGAGCAACCGTGATTAGGATTTGGGTTGCTTTGGCATCAATTGAGTTTTCCACTAATTCTTTAACAACTGAAGCCGGACGCTCGATAACTTCACCCGCAGCGATTTGGTTGCTCAATTCGACTGGTAACTCATGAATTACTCCCACTATTTCCACCTTCTTTACTTAAGTTTCTTTTGCCATTTGTAGAGCAGATTGATGGCTTCAATTGGCGTGACGCTCATCAAATCTTGGTCTGTTAATTCCTTAATAACTTGATTTTCTTTCTTCGATTCTTTTTTAACTGGTTTTTCTTCAGGGAAAAGCGAAAGTTGCGTATCATCTTCAACTGGTGTCACGCTTTGAGCGGGTTCATGAATACTCTCTGACAAAGTTGTGTGAACGGAATTACCTTCTAAGCCTGACAAAATTTTACTTGCGCTAGTTAAAACCTCATCTGGTAAACCAGCCAATTTTGCCACGTGGATTCCGTAAGACTTATCTGCCGGTCCGGGTAAAACTTTGTGCAAAAAGACTAAATCACCATTTTCTTCAGAAGCATCAACGTGAACGTTTTTCACTCCCGGCAATTGACTCTCTAACTCAGTCAATTCGTGATAGTGAGTTGAAAACATCGTCATCGCTTTAACATTCTTGTCGATGTATTCAATGATAGCCTGGGCTAACGCCATTCCATCATAAGTAGCGGTTCCTCGACCGATTTCATCAAAGATGATCAAACTGTTCTCAGTCGCATGCTTCAAGGCATCATTGGCCTCACGCATTTCAACCATGAAAGTACTGTCACCAGAAATCAAGTCGTCAGCCGCACCAATTCTAGTGAAGATGTGGTCAAAAATCGGCAACTTGGCACTAGCAGCTGGTACGAAACAACCAATTTGCGCCATGATGACGATCAAAGCCAGTTGTCTCATATAAGTACTTTTACCGGACATATTGGGCCCAGTTATCAACAAGATATTGGTTTTTTGGTCGAAAAGTACGTCGTTAGGGATGTAAGAATTGTTGCTGAGAACTTTTTCCACAACCGGATGGCGACCGTCTTTTATTTCCAATTGGTGTCCTGAGACAAATTCGGGAGCCACGTAATGATAGTCTTCACTGACGACTGCAAAACTTTGCAAAACATCTAATCGTGACAAGATGTTGGCTAGTGCTTGAATACGTCTGATTTGCTTTTTAACTTTGCTTCTGATTTGGTCAAAGAGATGATATTCCAAACTCTTTGATTTCTCTTCCGCTTCAAGGATCAAATTTTCCTTTTCCTTTAATTCAGGCGTGATATAGCGCTCAGCATTGACCAGTGTCTGCTTTCTCGTGTAACGGTCTTCGGGAACCTTGTCGATATTGCCGCGGCTGACTTCAATATAGTATCCGAAAACTTTATTGAAGCCGATTTTCAGATTGTTGATGCCGGTCAGTTCTTGTTCCTTAGCTTTCAAAGTTGCCAACCACTGCTTACCATTTTTCGAAGCGTCGAGATATTGGTCAAGCTGGTCGTTGTAGCCTTCCTTAATCAAGCCACCATCGGTAACAGAAATTGGTGGTTCTTCGATAATCGCCTGGTCGATCAAATCACGAATATCAGCCACTTCATCAATTTGTTCAACGTAAGCTGATAAATTGTCGTCGCCGATATCTAAAAGAATTGATTTAATTTCGGGAACTTGTTCTAAGGATGTCTTCAATTGAATCAAATCACGTCCATTGACTGTTCCATACGCAACTCTTCCGGCAAGGCGTTCTAGGTCATAAACTTTAGTTAAATAATCTTGGAACGATGAACGTTGGAAGTAATTGTCGAGAAAGACTTGCACTAATTGTTGACGTTGTTTTAACTTATCCACACTGATCAAAGGCCGTGCCAGCCACTGTTTAAGCAAACGACTTCCCATGGCAGTTTTAGTCTCGTCCAACAACCACAAGAGGGTTCCAGATTTTTTATTCGTGCGAATATTTTTGAACAGCTCCAAATTGCTTTGGGCACTGTGATCCATCAGTAAATATGATGAAGTTTCATATGACTGTGCCGCTTTCAAATGGTCGAGTGAACGCATTTGCGTTTTGATCAAATAACTTATCAACAGCTTAACAGTCGCTACTTCGCTTTCGGAAGTGATCTTGGAGAAATCGAAACTGTAATTTTCTTCTAATTCATCTAGTTTGGAAATCAGAATACCAATTTTTCTCAATCGGTCTAAATACTTTTGAGGAAATTTGCCGTAGACAACGGTTTCCTTAGTATCAAGATTTTGCAATTCATTAGTTAAATCGAGTTCATTATCAACGGAAGTCACTTTGACTTCACCGGTGGATAAATCAGCGTAAGCTAAACCAAAGCCATCCTTATTTGAAGTGATAGCCGTGATGTAGTTGTTGTCTTTGGCTTGGGATGACTTGTCCATGATCGTACCAGGAGTGACAACTCGAGTGACCCCACGTTTGACCATTTTTCCTTGCGCATCAGCCGGATTTTCGAGCTGGTCACAAACTGCCACTTTGTATCCCTTGTCAACTAAGGTGTCAATGTAACCTTCGATTGCGTGATGGGGAACGCCGCACATGGGAATGCCCTCATCTGCTTTCTTATTACGAGAAGTTAACGTTAACTCTAAAATTTGCGAGCCTTTGACAGCATCGTCATAAAACATTTCATAAAAGTCACCAACACGATATAACAAAAAAGCATCTGGGTATTGTTTCTTATACTCCAGATATTGCTCCATCATTGGTGTTTCTTTAGTTTTTTGAGGCATGAATTCCCTCCATTAATTCAAAAAAGTTTGATTGTTCGGTGTAATGACATAATTCTTAATGCTTCGAGCATTGTTGGTTTTATCATTAATTTCAATCACGCAAAAACCAATCTGCATGCGGCCATCCTCGTCCACATCAAATTTGTTCGGTCTTTGAGTGAGAAAGTTGTTGATGATTGGTTCTTTTTTATCGCCCAAAATTCCATCATATGAGCCGGTCATTCCGACATCAGTCAAGTAAGCCGTCTCTTTGTTGATAACTTGTGCATCGTTAGTCTGCACATGGGTATGCGTTCCACAGACGGCTGAAACTCGACCTACGGTGTAATTAGCAAATGCAATTTTTTCACTAGTAGTTTCCGCGTGGAAGTCAACAAATTTTACCGCATCTTGATCCAATTTGGCTAACAATTCGTCAGCCGCCAAAAATGGATTATCAATTGCCCGCATCAAAGCCGTTCCCATCATATTGATGACGTAAACTTTCTTTGAGTTGACATTGATTTCGATGAAGCCTCGACCAGGAACATTTTTCCCAGGAAAATTATACGGACGCAAAATATTTTTCTTAGGATCATCGATGAAATCTAAAATTTCACGCTTATCCCAAGTATGATTTCCTCCCGTAACAACATCAGCTCCAGCACGAGTGATTTTTTGATAGTCCGGCTCTTTAGTACCCTTTCCACCAGCCGCATTTTCACCATTGACAATGGTCAGTTGTGGCTTAACCTTCTTTTTAATTTCCGGTAGATACGTTTCAAGAGCTTTAATGCCGACAGAACCCACGACATCTCCTACGAAGAGTATTTTCATTATATTTTATCCCCAATCTTTACCTATGATATTGTATCAATTTTAGCCAGAATAAAAAAGACCAAGCGAACGCTTGGTCGTATATTTTAATTTTCAATATATTCTTTTAGCTGCTTTTTAAAAGTTAATTCATTCTTTGCAATCTGATTTTTAAAATTTGAATAACTACTTTGCTTTTGTGGTATTTCTAATCCCATTTTGATTACAGTAACATCTCTTGTCCCAACGTTTTTTTCAAAAGTTGAACCAGAATTAAGCTTATATTCGTCATTATCTAATTGACATTTTTCGGGATAAATAAAAATTCCCTTTTTACTCTCAAATCTATACATATAAGCGAGCATTTGAAGGTAATCCTTATTCTTGATATTCTTAGCAAATTTATATTTAGTATCGGCAATTACTCTGTTATGAGTACTTTTACCAATAAAATCCGGAAAAATTAAACCAACTTTTCCATTTTTACCATTGAATAATTCTTGAGCTCCTTTTCCAGTTTTATTCTCTGGATGATAAAACATATCACTGATTAAACTATTAATATATTCCTCCCATAACCAAGCACAGTCGAATAAAATTCCATTTACAACAGATTTGCCATTACCAAAATTAACTTGATCACTTTTTAGTATTTTTATGCACAATCGTTGAAGTAATCTATATTCTTGAAAATATGCATGCCGTATAGGATGCTCAATGTTAAAATTAATAATTTCTTTACGATCAAATATCTTGTAGTTAGGTGTGGCACTTATAACTTTATCTACATTAATTTTGCTATCTTTTAATAGAATTGTCCCAAATGATTTGAGCCTGATATATTCAATCGCATGTCTAATTAATTCCATCATCTCATTATCAATCGACAAGTTCCTTTCACTATAAGCAATTTTTCCCAAGAAAGGTATATTATATTTATTTTGCCTAGAAATATTTATAGGCCCTTTAGGATTCATATCGTTACGATCAATTTTTACATACGTTTTATATAAACCTTTTCGTAACGCCTTTCCTAAGCAAAATGGAAATAAAAATATGATTAAATTTGAAATTTCATCTTGATTGTCTAAATTAGTGTTCAAATCCATTAAATTTGGTACTTTCAAAACTCTTTCTAGAAGATATTGAAAGAAAAAGTTTTTCCCACTGTCTGAAAATCTGGAAACTATATTCAGTCTTTCGTTATGTGTACCTATGGAACCGACTAAATTACCAATCCTAATTCCATTATCAACCTCTTGTAAAATAATTTGCTTTGAAGAAAGATCAACTGAATCAGCAACTGATTCGGGATAAATAAAAATCCCTTCCATATTTAATTTTGACAAAGTTTTATTAACAACTTTACTAGTTAATATTGGCACTGAGTCAAATTCAGAATTGTGTGTCCATGAATTATCTTTAATTGTCAGAAAATTCATTTTATTTTTCATCCTTTAAAAAATAAGCATTTTCAAACTTCATCATATCCTCTTTTTCAGAATACATTCCTCTAACATAATCGTGTAGCAACGGTTCTAAATAATCATTCCACAATTCTTGATAACTGATTTCTTTTAATTTTAAAAAGTATGCAGCTCCAACTTGATAATCTTCATTTAGCTCAGTGTCATTTATGATAGCAGCATTTAATGATCTCATTCTTTTTATTGCATCATCTTTTTCTTTTAAGCTATCCAACATATTGATTTGGCTATCTGCCTTAATATTAATAAATCTAAACCGTCTTCTCATTGCAAAATCTATACTATCTACTGACCTATCAATATCGTTCATTGTTCCAATAATATAAACATTTCTTGGTACATAGAATTTCTTATCATTATCGTGTAAATTTGAATACTGTGTTGAAACAGAGCCCTCTTTTCCTCTATAACCTGGATCAATAGAAAAGAATAATTCACCGAAAATTTTTGAAATTTCTCCTCGATTAATTTCATCTATGATAAAAACAAACGGCTTCTCTTTGATTCTTATATCTTTACCCACATCATCTGATTTGTAAGTACTTTTTATTACTTTAAACAGGGCCAAATCATAAGAATAATTTTGCGTTGCATTTACCTTGTTAAAGAACTTAGTTACGTCTTTTACTTGATTGAATTCTTTTTTTGATTTTAACATTTCAGTGAGTTCCTCCATGTTAAGGACAATAGAATTTATTTTAGGATTATTAGGAATAAAAATATTAATTGACTGATTGTCCACACCCGTAATATAAAACAAGGTCCCTCGAGAAGTTTTGAATGGCTGCGTTTCAAATTCAATATTAGAAAAGAAATCAATTAAGATTTTTTGAACCTTTTTCTCTTTTAACAAAGTTTCATATGGCTTTTTAGAATTCTCATAATTGTCTCGTGCCTTACTTACAAATTTGGAAAAAATTCCCTGTTCAAGATCAAAAGTCATAATACCATTTGACAATATAGGTCTCAGACCTTCAACAAAATCCGTATAGTCATAACTAGGATGAAATTGAACAAATTCTATTTGTTGTTTCTCTTCTTCAGTCAAATCACCATATTTCGTGGTTGACCCATTGCTTACAATATCTGCAGCAACTTCTTTAGCTAAATAAGACTTTCCCGTACCCGGTGCACCATGAAAAATCACGTTCTTTGAATCAATCAGAATTTTGGAATATTTATTTTTATACACTACCTCAGAATTAATATCGCTTGTGTCACTACTCAAAATATAATTACGATATTTCCATAAAATAATACCAATTTGTTGTACATTTAGTTCCTTGTACTTATCAGAAAGAATCCTAGTAATATCATAATTTTGTTTATAAACCCAGCCATTTTCACTAGGTTTCACTAACTTACTCCAAAACTCCTTTTGATTTTTACCAGTATTAAATCCACAAAAATAGCTTTCTTTTGAGTAGCAATACAATAACTTTATGGTTATTGCAGATTTTCCAAAAAATAAATTGGTACTGTTATTCTTATTAAAAACCACATCGTCAAATTCTCTGTTAAGACCTTTAGTCAAGATTTCAACAAGGTCTTTTTTTATTTGCTCAAAGAGTTCTTCTGATTGATCAATGGAGATAACCTCATTATTTTGATTACAGTACGAATGGTTAGCTTTAGAGTAATAAATACCAAATTTTCCTGCAGTTCCACCTTTTATACCAAGTCCAAGGGATGCATATTTGCCACTCTCTAATTCATAACAAAAAGACTTATTTTTTCTACCTTTACCAACTATGTAATCGTCGATTTTCATTGAAGATATTCTTTCCAATGGCCAATCCTTCACAAATTGTTCCTTTAATTTAACATCATCCTCAACACCGGATTGATCAAAATCATGTAATAATTCAGACTTATTAGTTTCAACCCAACGGTAAAAATCATTTAGACTAGGTTCCAACATCATTTACCCTCCCATCGTTATAAAGCATTATTATTTATATTATATATATTTCTTAACGAGAAGTTCTATTGATAATGGCCTTTTTAACTATGCCTCCGCTTGGGAACAGCAATCCTTTTTTGAAATTGTTGCGAGGATTAGTAAATCGTCTAATTCAAAAAATCTACCTAAATTAGAATATGAAGATATTAATTCTGGATATGGTACTTTAAATAAAGATATAAGTGAAAAGTTTGACAATAGAAAAGGTATTGTATTTGAAAAAAATGATATTTTGTTTGGCAAGTTGCGTCCTTATTTAAAAAATTGGTTTTTTTCAAGCTTTAAAGGCATTGCTCTTGGAGACTTTTGGGTTCTACGATCAAAAAAAGGAACTCCTTTTTTCATCTATTACTTAATACAATCTTCAAGCTTTCAAAAAGTTGCTAATGATACCTCTGGAACAAAAATGCCTAGATCGGATTGGAAACGTGTTTCAAAAGCTGTTTTTTTCATTCCAAACATTAATGAACAAGTTAAAATTGGTAAAGTATTATTTTTAGTAGATAACTTTATCACTCTACAACAACAGCAGTTAGATCTATATACCAAGCTTAAAAAAGGATTATTGCAAAAATTATTCCCTAAAGATGGGGAAAAAGTACCTGAGATTAGATTTGCTGATTTTCATGATGATTGGGAATATCGTAAGTTAAAAGATATAGCTGAGTTTATTAATGGTAAAGCCTTTAAACAAAGTGAATTATTAAGTAATGGTAGATATCCAGTTCTAAGAGTGGGAAATTTTAACACTAATACTAAGTGGTATTTTTCAAATTTAGAATTACCGAAAAAAAATTATGTTGATGATGGAGATTTACTATACACTTGGGCAACAGCTTTTGGACCACATATTTGGCATGGTCCAAAAGTGATTTTTCATTACCATATATGGAAAATAGTGACCTCTGATTCCTTTAATAAAAACTTTGCCTTACAGGTACTTGAATATGATAAGAAACAATTAACAAACGACCTTAATGGAAGTACGATGGTCCATATTACGAAAAAAAATATGGAAGAGAAAATAATAAATATTCCATCTTTAAAGGAGCAAAAAAAGGTTTCGAAAATACTATCTTTAGTTGATAATCAGATAAATCTACAACACAGTAAATTAAGAAGCATAGAAACATTGAAGAAATATCTTCTACAAAAACTATTTATTTAACAAAATTAGCTGTTTTAAATTCGAAAATTTCAATAACAAGTTAGCCACTTGGACAAAATAAATTGAATCCAAGTGATATCAGTATTTGAAGTTTATAAATATGTCTTTA
>NZ_JAYKTX010000018.1:0-43507 GCF_036913615.1 Companilactobacillus miaonis
AACAAAAGGTATGTCCCCCCGTGAATACAGGGAACATACCTTAGTAATTTAAAAAATATAATTTTGTCTAACTTTTCTGTTGCACTTCATATTTCGCATTGATTTCTTCAGTTAATTTTTCCATCCCTGCAGCATAATCCATACCATTTGTTTTTTTCTGATTTTTAATTAAAGAACTGTTCAAAACAAATTTCTTTTTGCCTGGTTCTTTGACCCACAAATTACTCCGTCGTACTCAAGCCACCTTTTAACGGAACTTGTAAAGTTTTCCCCCTTAGACTCTTTTTTCCAGTTAAAATCTGATCAACTCGAATTGAAGTCTTAGTCCAAACCATATTCTTAGGTTCAGACATTGATTCTAAATTGTAAACTGTCCCCTTGATCACGGCATATCCTTTACTTCTGTTCTTCAACAATTCAGTTAATGTATTGGCAGGTCCCAAATAATCCCCAGTAAAATCATTCGTATGTATGACCAAAGCATTCTTGCGAGCTTTTTGAAATTTTTGTTGATTCTTTTCTATTATTTCGGTATTAGTATTTTCTTTCTTCGTCGTCACAGAATTTTTTTGACATCCCGTCAGTGGTAGTAATAACAATAGACTTAAAACTAGAAGCTTTTTCATCATTGATGCCCCCTTTATTGGGATTATCTCATGATACGATTTTTAAATCATGCAAAACTGATTTTATTTCTGAATATTCATAATTTTTCTTCACCTATAAATAAAGAGCTTGGGACATAAACTTTGCGCTTAAAACAAATAAACCCAGGTAATCGAAGTGCGATTACCCGGGTTTATTTTCCTTAATACTCATGTCCTGTCCGGTTCTTTAGCTGAAACGAGTTACACAAGAGCAACTCCCTCCGAGATAACAAAATTTCAGGAATCACTCGCAAAGTGCAACGAGCAATTCCTGAAATTACGTTATCCTCCGGGAGCTGACCGCTCTTGTTCCACTCTCTATTTGAAACGAGTTACACAAGCCAGACTCAGCCATATAGCTATATTCCCCAAATCACACACAAGCCCGGTGTGCAATTCGTGGAATTAGGCTATCTGTCTGAGTCTAACCGGCTTGTTCCACTCTCTTATTAAGCTGTAACTACTTTTCTACTGCTCGCATTATCGTCATCATCAACTTCTGGCAAACGTTTCAAACCGATTCCGGTGAAACCACTGATAATAGAAAGAACTGGTGATAACAAGCTGAAGAAACAGAATGGTAAGAAAGCTAAAGTTGGTACTCCTAAAGTACTAGCCGCAAAGGCACTAGCAACGCCCCAGGGAACTAAGTAATTGATCACTGTCCCACCATCTTCAAGAACTCGACTCAAGGCCAAATTATCTAGTCCACGACGGTTGAAGGTTTCTTTAAATGCTTTACCTGGCAAAATAACTGATAAGTATTGTTCACCGATAAAAATGTTAACGCCAATTCCCGAAAGAATCGTTGCTGTCACAACTGAACCTGGTGTCTTCAATTTTTCAGCTAATGGTTCCATTGCTGTTTGGATAACGTCAAACTTCATTAGTAGACCACCTAATGACAACGTTAAGAAAATCAGGGAAACGGTACCCATCATTGAAGTAATACCACCACGAGTTAACAAGGCATCAACGCTAGCATTACCAGTCTTAGAAACAAAACCATTTTCAATGAAGCCAGCAATATCAGCTAATTTAGTACTTGGTTTTTCGATAAAGATCATCCCGACTGTTACAGCGATATTTAAAAGTAAAGTAGCGATAGCTGGAACTTTTCTAATGGCACAGATGAATAATAAAAGAATTGGTAGAATGGCCCACCATGAAATTACGAAATTACTATTCAAAACATTTAACGTTGTGTCGATTTTACCAAGACTAGCGTTGGTACCACTGTTACCAATTAAAGCGTAAAGGATAACGGAAATTAGAAAAGCTGGTACAGTCGTCCACATTAAATTTTTAATATGAGCAAATAAATCATCTTCAGCAATGGCAGCTGCCAAATTAGTTGAATCTGACAAGGGTGACATCTTATCACCAAAGATTGCTCCAGAAATGATTGCTCCGGCAACTAGTGAAGGGTTCATTCCTAAAGTTTGTCCCATTCCAAAAAGTGCGATTCCCAAAGTCGAGATAGTTGTGAAGGCACTGCCGACTGAAGTTCCAATCAAAGCACAAACTAGAAAGACTGATGGTACGAACCAGCGCACTGAAATCATATGAAAACCGGCAACCATCATTGAAGGAATAATTCCGGCGGCAATCCAAGTTCCAATCAAAGCCCCAATCAAGATGAAAATGAAAATTGGCACGATACCATTTTTAACCCCATTGACGATTCCATCTGAGACATCATCCCAAGAATTACCACGCAATTTACTCCATAAAACTAGTAAAGCTATTACGACTAAAACGGGAGTTTGTGGTGATAGCCCAAATCCAATCACGCTTGTTCCTAAAACAATTAACATCACAATTAAGATTGCGATAGCTTCTTTAAAACTAATATTCTTCTTATCCATTAATATTTCCTCCATTTTTTATTTAAGTTTTGGAAAAATTAATATCGGGGATTGCCCCCACATGTTCTCTTCATAATCATTACCTCGAAAAAAAAGTCCCTGCTGCAAAAATTGCAACAGGGACGATTTACCGTGGTACCACCCAGCTTGAGAAGTACTTCAAAAAAGCACCTACTCCACTCAAAAGATTAACGGATCTTCTTTTCCGCTTGGAAAACCAAGTCATGCCTGGTATTTCATAACTGCACCCTGACCGGTTCGCATCAACCACCGGCTTTCTTACACCCAGATACATTACTACTTGATTCAGACACTTATATTTGTTTATTTGATTGACACCAACTATAACTGTTAATTATTTTTATGTCAACCAATAATTTTTTCTTTTGGTGTATGATGCCGTCCTCCGCACAAGCCCTGTGATGGTCTGGATAGGATTTTTCTGTATCTTTTATAACCAAAACAAGAGTCGTTATAACGTTCCCAGTCATCCACTTCTTTATGCCATTTTATGGTCAATGTAACGAGATAATAGTGAAAGTGCATAACAGACGACGAAGTACATCAAAGCCATCATGACGAAGACGGGAATAATGTAATTAGGATTTTGACCATAAACGACTTGTCCATGTTGCATCAATTCCGGTACAACAATGATTGTTGCTAAAGATGTATCTTTGATCAATGAAATAAATTGACTAACCATTGCTGGAATCATTTTCTTATAAGCTTGTGGCAAAACAACGTGCCACATGGCTTGAATGAAATTCATCCCGACTGCTCGAGCAGCTTCCATTTGTCCAATGTCGACTGCTAAAATCCCTGAACGGATGATTTCAGCAATCATCATTGATTCGAAAACCGTCATTGCTAAAATCGCTGCTGGAATCGTATCTGGCTTGAATCCAAAAGCTGGCAGTCCAAAGTAAACAAAAAAGATAATCAACAGTAACGGTAGATTTCTAATCACATCGATTACGATACCGACGATTTTTGAAACATATTTAATTTTTGAATAGCGGATGATTCCCAAGATAGAGCCAAAGATGAAGCTCAAAATCACCGCTATAACGGAGATCAAAATCGTAACTTCTAGCCCTTGTAGAAGAAATCTGATATTGATCCATGAGTAAGCATTAACCCAATTTTGCATAATCGATTTCCTCCTAAGCTAACTTTCTTTCGAGATATTGCATGTAATAACTGATTGGCAAAGTAATCACCAAGTAAAATACTCCAACTACTAAGTAAGTATTCACTGTATCAAATGTCTGTGATGCGATTGCATTAGCTTGATACATCAAATCAAAACCAGCTACAAATGCTAATACTGAAGAATTCTTCACCAAATTAACAAATTGATTGCCTAACGGTGGAATCACTAGTTTAAAAGCTTGTGGCAAAACGATATAACGCATCGCTTGCCAAAAAGTCATCCCTTGTGAACGAGCAGCTTCCATCTGACCGATGTCGACCGAATTGATTCCAGCACGAACTGTTTCGGCAATAAAGGCTGATGTATAAATCGTCAATCCAATAGTTCCAGCGGTAAAACCATTGATTTTAACTACATAGAGTGGAATTACTAAGTAGAAAAACATCGTAATAACCAATAATGGAATATTCCGAAAGACTTCTACGTAGACGTTACCTACTATTCGTGCAAACTTATTTGGTAGCACCTCTAAAATAGCGACGAGTGACCCAATAACTAAGCTAAAGAACAATGCTAAAATACTGGATAAAATTGTCCAACCAAAGCCACTTAAAAAGGCACTCCAATTATCGGCAAGTAACTTAATCATTGCGCAACACCTCCTTGTAATCGAATCCTGGCACATCACCGAACCATTTTTTAATCAATTTGTTATAAGTGCCATCTTTGATCAATTCATCTAAAGCTTTATTAATGGCAGCCTTAAATTCAGTCTGTCCTTTGTTGATACCAATACCGTAAGGTTCAGTTGTGAAAGCTTTGCCTGTTAATTCATATCCTGGATTATTGACCGCCATTCCGGCCAAAATAACGTTATCAGTCGTCAACGCATCACCTTGACCTGACTTCAAAGCTGTCAACGCTTGAGCATAGTCAGGCAGTTGCAGAACTTGAGCCTTCGGGGCAAACTTTTTAACATTTTGGACCGAATTAGAGCCGACAACCCCGATAATGGTTTTGCCATTTAAATCCTGAACGTTCTTAACTGAAGATCCCTTTTTAACTAAAATCGATTGTCCGGCATCAAAATAAGATTTAGAAAAATCAATTGTTTCTTTTCGTTCCGGCGTTATGGTCATTGTAGCGATGATGGCATCGATATTACCATTTTTCAACAGTGGAATTCTTGACTGTGACGTTACCGTAACGAACTTAGCTTTGGCTTTCTTACCGAGCATCTGTTGCGTGATGGCTTTTGCCAAGTCAATTTCAAATCCCTTTTCCTGACCATCTTTCACATCGATTAAACCAATTAACTTAGTATCAGCTTTAACTCCCCACGTAATCGTCTTATCAGCTTTAGCGTTCTCTAAAACGTTCTGTTCTGATAGTGGCTTTGACCCACAAGCACTAAGGGACAAAAATAGGAGCAACGATGTGATAATTAAGACTAGCTTGCTTAAACGTTTCATCATCATTTCCTCCTTAATGTTTAATGATCTTACCTAAGAATTGCTTAGCCCGCTCATTAGTTGGCTGTTTAAAGAATACTTCGGTTGGATCATCTTCTAGAATTTGACCTTGATCCATAAAGATAACTCGATTAGCAACTTCTTGAGCAAAGCCCATTTCGTGGGTCACAATCAGGGAAGTCATGTCACTTTGGTTAGTAACATACTTGATAACACCTAATACATCATCGATCATCTCTGGATCTAAAGCACTAGTTGGCTCATCAAACAACATACAACGTGGCTTCATGGCTAAGGCCCTTGCAATTGCTACACGTTGTTTTTGACCACCAGAAATCTGCGATGGCATATTGTGTGCTTTATCGGCCAAACCTACTCGATCTAATAAAGCCATAGCAGTCTTTTTATTTTCTGCTTCATCTAATTTCAAAACGTTTCTTGGCGCTAACATTACATTTTCTAAAACATCTTTATTGGCATAGAGGTTGAAGTGTTGGAAAACCATGCCGACATCTCTTCTAATTCGGTTGATATCGGTCGACTTTTCAGCAATATCGCGACCATTAACGATCAATTGGCCTTCTTGAATAGTTTCCAGTCCATTGACCGTTCTTGCTAACGTACTTTTTCCTGATCCAGAGGGACCAATTAGGACAACAGTCTCCCCCTTATCAATTTTCAAATTGATATCTTTCAAAGCATGGAAGTTTCCGTAATATTTTTGAACATCTCGGAATTCAATCATTGACATAATTTAGTTCCCCTTTCTTTCTAAGCTTAAAAAACTTTTTATTTGCTTAAGAAAATTTTAATGTGTATTTTTTAATTTGGCAACAAAAAAATTTCTTGTGAAAGCTTTGTCTGTCAATTTTTTTATTACGAAATTCCTTATAAACTCCATAAGAACAGGATTATTTAAATAAAAACATTAATAGAAAATAATTTAATATTTTTTTTCGAACAAGGCTTTTTTTCTCAAAATTATGCTTAATATTCAAAAAAACACTGCAATTTTTGTTGAGGAAATTGCAGTGTTTTTTGAATATTTGGATTGTTGAGTGATCCAAACTATTTGTTGGGGTTGCCAAATTGTTGGTTTGGCTAAACGGGTTGCGCAAGACAACTTCTTGCTCCACCCTCTTTTATTAAGGGGAAGGGTCTGCTTCTCGTTTCCGAGAAGCTGCGATCGACAGGTGAATACCCACCGATCGCAGTTCCCCGGAAGGGAACGGTTACCTATTTGAGTACGATCTTCTTGTAAAGATATCTAGTTAAGAAGTAATAACCAAGATAAAGTACTAAGAAAATTGCGAATGGTATTTCAATATTTCGATATGGTTGATACAAGATCTTAACGAAGAGTTGTAAACCAATTAACACATGAATAATACCTAAGATAGCTGGAACGGAGAACAATACGGCAATTTCTTTATTAATCGTACTACGCAATACTTTTTGCTTGGTTCCAATTTTATAAAGCATGTTGTAACGCTTAACGTCTCCGTTAGCACCAGAAAGAATCTTGAACATCAAGCAACTTGCTAACATTGCTAGAAAAGCAATTCCTAGGAAGAAGCCCATGAATTCTAAGCCAGAGAAGAAGCCATTAACAATCGTATAAGCTGCATACTTGTCACCACCAGCTTGTTTCAAACTTGGATAACGTTTGTTTTCTGCCTTAGAAATTGCTTTGATCGTTGGTAAATTATTCTTAAAGGAATTTGTTTTTACTAAAACAGTGGTTGTTTCTTTTCCTTTGATGGCATCATATTGTGCATCGCTAACAAACTTAGCATCAAGTACTCGATATTGTGGTAAACGAGTATTCATCAATTCATAACGGGCATTTGAATTGTTGGCTGGATCACTTGATGATTTCATTTTGAAGGCCATCGTTTGCATATTCATCTGTGAATAGCCAACTGGTTGAGACTTGAATTGGCTACTACGATAATAAACTGCTTTACCGTCAGTCTTAAAGTTATAAGTAACTTTCTTTGAAACATTTAAACTCTTAATGCGCTTTGTTTGTGCTTGGTTAGGATCTGTTACTTGAACGTCATAATAATTTTGACCGTTAACTACGTTATCAATTTGATTATTGAAACCTAAACCTACGGTGATGGCACCTAATGCTAAAGCGAACATGATTGAAACCATTGATAAAATCTTAGTGTAATCATTAATTCTAAAACTCAATTGTGAAAGCGTGAAATTATTTAAACCTTTTTGAGAAAAACTAGTTTTCTTCTTCAACATAACGATAATTGAGGTTACAAAGGCGTTGATGGTAAAATATGAGCCACCAACAATTGTTACTAGAGCGACTGGGATACCAACATAAATGGCACCAGGATTATTACCGGAGAAATACATTGTGAAATAACCAACCGCTAGTAAAGCCAAACCTAAAACAGCTTGAACAGCCTTTATAACGCCGTTACGTTTAATTTTCACTGGTTGGCTATCGCGATTCAATAGCGTTAACACTTTACTACGACGAAGTGAAATTGCATTCCTAATTGCGGAAAAAGCAAAGATCACTACGAAGAATAACAAAGTCCAAAGTAAAGCTGGAGCGTAAAAACTACTGAAGTGTTTAACCTGCATATCTAAAGCACTGATCAACCATTGACCAACAAATTTTGTTGCTACAATTCCAATAGCAGAACCAATTAAAGTTGAAATAGCACCAATGGCAAAAGTTTCAACAAAAATCATGCGAGAAATTTTACTACTTTTAGCACCAAGCATCATGAACATCCCGTACTCTTTTTGACGCATGCTCAACAAAAAGGTGTTGGCATAATTGATGTAGACAATCGTGATAATTGCCAAAAGGACGATCCCAAAAGCAAAGATAAAACTAGTTGCGGAAGCTGGGGAATTAGAACTCAAGAAAGCTTGATTCGTCGCTAATGACATAAACATATAAAAGATGGCTGAAGCAATCATTAAACCGGAAAACAAAACGCTGTAATCACGAATTCGATGCTTAATGCCACTCAAAGCTAATTTATTTAACATATTTTCCTCCCCTATTCTGCAAATGTTCCAAGTGAATCTAAAATTTCTTGATAAAATTCAGCTCGTGAATTATCTTCTTTCTTCAATTCTTGACCGATTTCACCATCTTTAATAAATAAAATTCGGTCACAGTAACTAGCCGAGAATGGATCATGCGTTACTAGTAAAATTGAAACATCATCGTCACGATTAATTTTGGCTAATGTATCTAATAATGCTCGAGCACTCTTTGAATCAAGTGCTCCAGTTGGTTCATCACCAAAAACAATTGATGGTTCATGAACCAAAGCTCGAGCCGCAGCGACACGTTGTTTTTGACCACCAGATAATTCGGTTGGATAATGGTTCAAAATTTCTGTTAAGCCTAATTTTTCAGCAATACTACTTACAGCCGGTTTAATCTTTTTCGTATTCACATTTTGCAGTGCTAGTGGCAAAGCGATATTTTCATAAGCCGTCAAATTTTCTAACAGATTAAAATCTTGGAAGATAAAACCAATTTTATTAGCACGAAAATCTGCCATTTGGTTGTTATTTAATTTAGTGATATCTTGTCCTGCAATTTTAACTTGGCCACTTGTTGGCGTATCTAATGTTGACAAGATATTCAAAAGCGTCGTTTTACCTGAACCTGATGCACCCATGATTCCAACAAATTCACCTGGTTTTACTTCAAAATTAACATCGGATAAAGCTTTAAATTGTTTCTCTCCAGCTTTCCCATAAATTTTTTCAACATTTTGTACATCAACAATTTTTTGCATTTCGTACTTCCCTCCACTTGAAATAAGTCATTTGTTTAACTCCTAATCGATATATTTATAATAACGGCTGGGCGTTTTTTAGTCGTGCGATTCTTCTTACATTTCCTTACATTTTTGTAAGGAAATGAAATGTTTTATTATCTTTTCGTAACAAAGACAAGAGAAGAGCTATGTTTTGACTTATAATATTAAAAAAGGTTAATTTAATAATAATTTCATAATTAGTGAGGAAGAGCATATGATAGATGACATTTTAAAAAAGATTGCACAGTATAAAACAATTGTAATTATCAGACATCAAAATCCTGACCCCGATGCAATTGGCTCTCAAGCTGGTTTACGTGCCATCCTTCAACAAGTTTATCCGCAAAAAAATATCTATATCACAGGAATCGACTTACCTGTCCTTGATTGGATCAGTCCGATGGAAAAGATTTCTAAATCGACTTTTCAAGATGCCCTAATAATCGCAGTTGACACTGCCAATGAACGTCGCATTGACTGCAACGACGCTTACAAGAAGGCTGCTGAAATTATAAAAATCGATCATCATCCTAATGTTGATCCGTTCGGTGATATCAATTGGGTAGATGACACTTTTTCTAGTTGTGCCGAAATGATTTTCTCTCTCACTGAAAAAATTCCTGATTTCCAATTGAATAAGACAGTCGCTGCACCGTTATACGCTGGTATTATTGGTGATACGGTCAGATTTTTGAATGGCGAAACGAGTTATCGTACTTTAATGACTTCAGCAAAGTTGGCTAAAACTGGTATTGATATTTCTAAAATCAGTTTGCAGGAAGACGAAATGTCTCTACAAGTGGCTCATTTAGAGGCTTATATTTTGAATCACTTAAAAATCACTGATTCTGGTTTCGGCTATATTGTTATTCGCAAAGATACTTTGGAAAATTTCCAACTAGATGATGGAGAGATCGACCACGTTGTACCTTTGATTGGTCGAATAAATAAGGTTAACAATTGGATCGTCGTCAGTGAAAAAAATCTCAATCGTTTCCGAGTCAACCTTCGTTCAAAATGCATCCCTATCAATGGAATCGCTGAGCAATACGGTGGTGGCGGTCATCCCTTAGCTAGTGGCGCCTACGTTGACAGTATCGACAAAGTTAAAGATTTGATCGCCGATATGGATAAACTCAACAAACAGAAGATAAATTAATATGAAACATCAATAAATTACTACAAGAATTATTTTTATGAAATTTTCTTTGAGCCTTTTGTTTGTTAAATTCAATTTGGTAGTTTTTAATTATGATTATCAGAGGTGAATTTGATGCGAAAAACGATTGAAACTGTCCCTACTATTGCATTGATGGGACTTTTGATTTTCAGTATGTACCAACGATCCATTAACGATCCTTGGATAGATTTATTTGCATTATCCTTAGCTGGATTGTGTGTATACTCACCCATAGCCTTGTTCATCGAAGGAATCGTCACTAAGATGAAGAAATCTCAAAATTTGTCCATATCTGAAAAAGTTTTTATTTGGTATTTAGCAATTATTTCAGTAATTTTTATTGGATTAGCTGTTTACTTAATGGGAACCCGTTAAAAAAAACAGGTATTCACTGGAAATTTTTTTCTAGTGAATACCTGTTTTTGTTTTAATGTAACATTGATCCCCCAATCATCAAGCAAATAACGCCGATGATTATGCAAACTGTCACGCCAAAAAATACTGATGTCTTAGGATTTTTTACGGTCCGTCGAATATCCGTATACATTTTTTGAGCAACTGCAATTTGCCAGATTCCAATTAAAACTACTAAAATACCAATAAATTTGAGATTGATAGAATCAGCTTCTTTCTGTTATTCCATCTATCAAAGAAAATCATGAAAAATATTTCGAAAAATTGAAGATCGACCCAACTAGTGAACTAGCCCCTATAACAATAATTATTAAGTAAATGATTCCCCGTACTGAACAGACATCTTCCCACGGAAATCCCGCAATAAAAGATGTTCCAAAAACTCCTAACCAAAAATATTTACTTTTATAAAAATCATTATTGAACTTCACATATCCGTCTTCCTTTCTCTTTGATTAACATTATCTTACTCTATTTGCCTATAGATTTAACAGTAAAGTCCATCAGTATTATTTGTATTCGTTAATGAATAATTTATACAAAACGTCCTGAGAATTTATGAATCATAAAGAAATTTTCATGGTAAATTAGAACCGAATTGGGACTGGATAAAAGGGGCTGAGATACTATACTCAAATTTGGAAAAAGAATTAATTATCGTCCACTCTTGGTCAGTACGCTAAGTGCATTATTGATTGGTGGATTATTTGGATTCAATATCTCCCATTCACTAGGACTCAAAGTTGGTCTCATCATCTTTACATTGATATTTCTAGGTCATTATTTATTGATTTTGCCAGTTATCTTCAATTATTGGGATTCTGATTCCAGATTCATCCGTTATAACGATGAAATTAATTTTGGCAAACGGATCTTTACAATGATTTTCCCCGGTTTAGATAAACTAACTGTTATTGACAAAAAATCAATCAAGTCAATTACCCTTACAGGCTTACCAATGAAAACTAATTTACTTTCCTCTGCCTTAGTCGTTTCAACAGAAGGTGGATTCCTCTACAATCTTCTAGTGATGATGCACCATCCCGTAAAACTAGAATTGACGTTAACTGATGGTCAAAAAATCTCTTTAGATCTCTCACAGGACTACGTCTACCACCCGGCAAAAACTTTAGGAAAAGTCAAAATTTTCTTACAAGATTTCAAACCAGAACAAATCAGCTTAAATTCAACGACTCAACATGCTTTGTCTAATTTTTGATTTGATTTAGTTCTTCGGTCAGTTTAAAAATTTTCAACTTACGATCAGCCGTTTGAAAAGCAGGATTATTCAAGACATACTTATCCTTATTTTTGATCCAAAAAGTGTGTTCAACATCATTGATATATAATTTATCAAGCGAATTGGGTTGGCTGCTATCATTTCTCAGACACATGATAACAGTCGACCCAATTTCTGGTAATGGAGTATTAGGAGTACGGTAAAAAATTTCGTTATCCGGTTCAGCTGTAGTCAAAGTTCCTTGGTTAGTCGTATAAATATCACGTTCGCGGGCAAAACCACCCGGGAAATTTAAATACAGCCGTTTTTTTTCCAAACCTTTATTGCCACTGATGACCTTCTTAACTTTGAAAGTGATCTTTGTCTGTGGCATTGGCGACGACCATTTGACCTTTTTCAAATTCATCACCGTTGCTTTAACCACATACAAATTGTTGTTTTTCAATTCTTGAAAGCTCGTGCCATGATAATTTGGCGAGATGTCAAAAAATTTTCGATCAACAATTCGCACTTTCTTTATTTCCCGATTCCAACGCAAACGATTCTTTTGAAAAATATTTAAAGTATCCTGTTCCATATTGATTCGATGTGGCAATTTATTATCAGCCTGGTGGCCGGAACACCCCACTAAAATAAGCATTAACCCAAGTATTATCAGACGAATCATTAAATCATCCTTTTTTCTTTTTATCCTATCAAAAAGTAAATTTTTTAGATACGAAAAAAATACGATAGATAAAATTTAATAAATCCCCATCACACAACGAAGTATACGGTTACTTAATTTTTTTAATATCGGTAAGGCGAACCCTCAAAGATATGTAATAATTAATTTATAAATATATCGGGGAGGGGTCAATATCACAATCATTAATATTATTGTAGAATGGTTAATCTTCTATTATGTTTTTTATAAATTGTATCCATCAAAAATCATCTATTTACGATTCTTCCTCGTTATCTCAAGTCTAAGTCAATGGTACTGGCATGATATTTCATACCTACTAGTTGCTATCATGCTCTACTCGGTACTTTTTAAAAATGATTCATGGCATCTGTTACTGAATACTATTTTATTGACCTCACTATTACGTCTGATTTCAGAAATCGTCGCTAAAGCGATGCAGATATTACTTCCAAATCAAAATATTTTCATCGTTATAACGTTAAATATACTAATTAAATTAGTGATTGTTGTAATTTTCGTTTTTCTCTATCAACGTTTTTCTTTTAAACGAAACTGGCAATTAGCCAAATCTAATTTGATCAGTTATTTATTAACGTATTTATTTGTTGTTATCTACTTATTCATGCACCTTATTCAACAAATCAACGCTGATTTATTAGCTAGCAGTTTCCTTTTCATCATGTTACAGATTGCTTTTATCGTTATCCTATTTTTGAAGACTAATCAAACACAAAGATTAGCTTACCGTCGTGAATTGACTAAAGACCAATTGCATAATCTCAAGCTTTATACTGACCAGTTGGAAAAAGATCAATTACATTTGCGAAAATTTGAGAGAAATTACAAAAATATTTTTACAATTTTACAGATGCTGGCTGACAAAAACGATTATCAAGCCATCAATGAATCTTTACACCAATTGGAAATTTACTCTAATAGTTATTTTGACAATATCTCCATGCAACTATTCAAAGATTTAGGTAATGTTCAAAATCCCTATTTGAAGAGTTTGTTGATCAGCAAGTTGACCCTCATCAGTCAAAATAAGATCAACTGTCAGTTCGAATGCCGCGACGTGGTAAATCAAGTAGCCATCGATGTTTTTGATCTCGTACGTTTGCTTGGAATTTCAATCGATAACGCTATCGAAGCTACCAAACAACAGGAAAACGGCGAAATTCAAATTGCAATTGTCCAAAACGGGCAGTTAATTTTTCTGATTAATAACACCATCACTGATAAAGTCGATCTTCAAACTATGATGCAGTCCGGCTACACTACCAAGAAAAATCATTCCGGTTTTGGCATGGTCAACATCCAAGAGATTCAAAAAAAATATCCCAATTTGTTCATCCAGTATCACCAAATTAATAATCAGTTTAAACTCAGCATTCAAATCACTAAAGAAGGTGAACTCAATTGACGATGACACCGTATTTTCTTCAATTATTCTCTTGGATAATTTATTACTTCATCCTCAGTCAACTATCTCAAAGACGATTCAACCCTTGGTTACTTCTGATTTTAACGATCATCTCATTTATGATCGATACCCTCTTCCCGTATTACGTAATTTTAATTTTTATTGTAGATTATCTTGTTTTACACCAAACCAAAGATTACATCCTCTTTAATGCTATTTCACTGAGCTTAATCATCCAAATAATCACTCAAACTAGCAACGATTTTTTATCGAATAACTTACTGATTTTCTTATTGGAAATCATCCTGCCACTAATCTTGCTTTGTTTGTGCCATTTACTACATCTCGAAAAATACATTCGCAACCAAACCCCACTAACCAGTATCATCTTTGGTTACATTTTGATTGTTTTAGATACAATAGTAGTTTTGTTAAAGCAGTACTCGACGTACCCTACTTTTACTACTAGCGTTCTAATTTTTATCTTATTTCAAACGATTGTGATGAGTGTGATTTTTTTTCATCAACGAAATAAGCGTCAGCAAACGTATCAAGACCGCTTCTCTACTGAACAGATCAAGAATTTAAAAATGTATACCGATCAACTTGAAGCTGACCAACTAAAATTGCGTCACTTCAAACATGACTACAAGAACTTGCTTTTCAGTCTAAAAACGGTTGTCCAAACTAAAGATACCCAGAAAATCAACGAGGCTATCAATAAGTTAGAAAATTATTCAGATGAATATTTGAATGGTCTTTCAATGGATCTGTATCAAGATTTGAAAAACGTCCAAAATCCTTATTTGAAGAGCCTTTTTATTGGCAAATTAAATCTCATCAACCAACATCAAATTGCGTGTCACTTCCACTGCAGCCAGCAGTTATCAGAAGTTCCCATGAATATTTACGATCTAATTGGTCTACTTGACACCGCTATCGACAATGCCATCTTTTTTTCAAGAAAACAAGATCCCGGTGAGATTTATTTAAGTGTCACGCAAGAAGGTCATCAGCTAGCTTTTTTAATCTACAACTCCATTACTAAGAACTCCTCCACTGAGGAAAATGGACACTTAGAAGCACTCAACATCAAGGAATTAAAACAAAAATATTCCAATTTATTCATCCAATACAATCAAAATTCTAAATGGTTCAGATTTCACGTTACTTTAATTACCAAAGGAGATTAATCATGTATCCCATCATTATTTGTGAAGACGATTCTACCCAACTTGCTGGTCTAAAAAAATTAATTAGTGACTATTTATTATTTCACGAGAAAATTTTCAAAATCGAATTAGCTGCCACCACTCCAGAAGAAGTGATCACTTACTTAGATACCGCTAAATCTAAAAATGGCATTTACTTTTTAGATATTGATCTCAAAGCTGATATCGATGGAATTCGTTTAGCTCAAATTATTCGTCAACATGACGTCCAAGCCAAAATTATTTTCGTAACGACTCACGACGAATTAGCTCCTCTTACTTTAAAGAAAAAGGTTGCGGCAATTGATTTTATTGAAAAAGATCAAACACTCGACGATTTCCGCCAAGAAATATTTGATGCTCTTTCCTATTCTAAGCAACTGACTGATGAAACTTTAACTGTACAAAAACAAAATTTTTCTTTTACTGTCGGTTCACAAGTGTATAATCTGGATAAATCCGAAGTAGTACTCATCAAAACTTCTGATGTGCCACATCACCTTGAAGCTTATACAGTTAATGGAGTTTACGATTTTTATGGAAAATTAAGTGAAATTGAAGAAAAACACGACTTTTTCTTTAAAATCAGTCGTTCTTGTTTAATTAATCCGCAAAATATTCATCAAGTTGATTTTTCAACTCGAGAAATTGAATTTATCAATGGCACAAAACAAAAATTTTCCATCGGGAAATCACGAAAACTAAGGGCATTGCTTCAAAAAACACTTTAATTTTCATTCGTGAATAATTATCCCCTCATTTAGGATATTATTTATTTTGTATTACAATATAGGTGTATATTTAAAGTATAGAAAATGAATTTTTAGCTATAGATTCAGACCGTTTCAAGTAAAATTGAAGGGAATGTTTATTATGTTAAAATTTGGGAAAAGAATTACTTTTAGACCACTGATCATCAGTTTAGGGTTTGGAGTGGCATTCGGAATGTTTGCCAATGAGCTGACCAACCCCAGTATCGGTTTCATCACAGGAGTTTTCTTCTTTTTACTGATACTTTTAGGATATTATTGGGGAACATCCAGAACATTATTCAATTATTGGGAAGTAAATCAGGATACCATCAATTATCGTGATAACGATAACGCTAGTAACCGTTTATTAATGTTGATTTTCCCAACATTTTTAAACCTAAAAACTTTCTCGAAAAAAGATATCCAATCCGTTGCAATCAACGGCAATTTTGACTTAAAACAAATGCCGTTTGCCTTAATTTACAACGCTGGTTTAGGAATGTTTTCAGGTGCAATCTCAATGACCAACAACCAAGTTAGTTTAAGTGTCACATTAAAAGATGGTCAAAAGATCAAGTTGGATATTTCAAGAGATATTATCTATAACAAAAAAGAAACCATCAAGAAACTAAATCAGTTCCTCGACGGTCTCGATTCAGACGTCAAAATCAACAATTATTCACATGGCAACAACAATGTTAGATTAAGTTTTTGATGTAACGGTAATATAACGGTTGGTGTCTGGCAATAAATTGTTAGTTCTATTGGTTGGATGATAATTGGATGCCGTCTTCCGCAACAGCTCTGGGAAACGCTGGAACGCTGTGGGCGCAACTTGAAGCCAATTTTTAAGTTCGAAAATTGTCTCCAAGATTGGCCTTTTGGTAAGTGCTAAAGCACTAACCAAAATTTCACGGCTGAGCATTTCCCAGAGCTGTTACTCCAGACTAGATTTCAGTTCTTTGCGATTGTTTTTGTGAATTCTGAAATGGATACAAATCTATTCATAATAATCATTGAACTGTTTTATAGTCTGGATGCGTTATAGCGCTTAAATATTTTAATTGATTTAATTAATAAACTAAAAAAATAGAGGATATTACTAATACTGCAAGATTCTGCAATATAGTAATATCCTCTTTCTTTATTCATTAGTTCTTACTTTGACGTACAAGACACAATAGCCTATTAAGATACAAGTTCTAACTCAGAATAGAATTGGTATTCCTAAACGAACGGAACACAAATAACCAATAAGTGTGAAATTCAGTCCGGAATAGCAAAGCCGATTTGGCTCAGCCGCCAAATTTTTGTTGGTGCTTTAGCACCTACAAAAAGGCCAATCTTTGAGATTTTTCCGAACTTGAAAAAGCTCAAAGTTGCGCCGGCAGCGTTCCAGCCAAAATCGGCTTTGCTATGGAGGACGGCATACTTAACCAAAATAAAAATAGAGCCTAGAAAAAAGCATCCTTATTCTTCCCCAAAATATCAATAATCGAATAAGCATTCGTAAAACTAGTCGTTTTGACTGATAACTCTGAAATCTCAGTCCAAACTCGATTCGTATGATAATTGAAAACTAAATTTTGCTTATCTTTTGCTTCATTAATTGTTTCAACTAACTTCTTAAATTCCTTATCAAAAACTGACCCTCGATATTGTCTCTCAATAAAATCATGAACAGTTTTTCTAATGTAGCGTTCCATTTCCTGATTAATTGCTGATTCATTGATCTGCTTAGAGAATGAATTACCAAATTCAATCAATAAGGTAAGTAACAACTTCTGTTTAGAATGATCCATTTTCTCACCCACCAATAATTTTATTTACCCTCTACTGAATGGCGTATATTTAATAGTATAACTTATTTAAACAAATGCGGTTTAGTTAATAGGTACGATTCTTCAATAAAAAAATGATTTGGTAATCGTTTTCTACCTATTATATAGCGTTTGGCCAACTTCCATGGTATTATTTAGACAGTTTACCGAAAGGATGGTATTAAATCATGAGCACAAAATTAAAGAATATCATTGCACATCAATAATAAAAAGGCATTATTATCCCTGGGGTAAATAGTGCCACCAGGAGGATTTATGACTGAATCTAAAAATACATTTGAAAAAACTCGCGTGATCGTTGCCGGAGTTAGCCACTTACAACCTGACTTCGAATATACAATGGAAGAACTTGCCTCACTAGTTGAAGCTAATAATATGGAAGTAGCTGATGTTATCAAGCAAAAAGCTGATACCGTCAATGGTGCCACTTACTTTGGTTCTGGTAAAGTTACCGAGATCAAAGAAATTGCCAATGCTGATGATGTTTCGATCGTCGTTTTAAATGACGAATTGACGCCTTCACAAATTAGAAACTTGGAAAAAGAAACTAAATTGAGTTTCATGGACCGAACTGAACTTATTTTACAAGTCTTCTCTACTAGAGCTCAAACCAAACAAGCCAAATTACAAGTTGAAATTGCAAAACTTCAATATCAGCTACCTAGAATTCACCCATCTGGTAATCCTTTGGATCAACAATCTGCTTCTGGCGGATTAGCTAACCGTGGTGCCGGTGAATCTAAACTCGAACTTGATCGTCGTGTTATTAGAAAAAGAATCACCGCTTTGCGTAACGAACTTAAAACGGTCGATAAGACAGTCGACGTTCAAAGTCGTAGAAGAACCAACACTACTTTGCCATTGGTTTCTTTAGTTGGTTACACTAATGCTGGTAAGTCGACGACGATGAACGGACTATTGAATTTTAACAAAGAAGACTCCCAAGATCGGAAAGTTTTCGAGAAAAATATGCTTTTTGCTACTTTGGATACGAGTGTTCGCCGAATCGACTTGGAGGACAATACTAGTTTCCTCTTATCCGATACAGTTGGCTTTGTCAGCAAGTTGCCACACAATCTAGTTGAATCATTCAAGACGACTTTAAAAGAAGCTCAAGACGCTGACGTTTTGATTCAAGTAATCGACGTTTCTGACGAGCATTGGAAAAATATGTTGGAAGTAACTGAGAAAACCCTCAAAGAAATTGGGATTGTCGGCAAACCGATGATTTATGCTTTCAATAAAGCCGATCTAAAAGCTGGTCAACAATTTCCAACGATCGAGGGTGACAACGTCTACTACTCGGCGCTAGATAAAAAATCGATTGAAACCTTAATTAAAGTTATCAAGCAAAAAATATTTTCTAATTATAAAAAAACTACTCTCTTAATTCCTTACAGTGATCAAAAAATTGCTGAAGAAATAATGAGAAATTCCCAAATAATCACTAAAGAGTTCACTAATGACGGTTCTTTGATCGTTGCCAACTTGAGCCCCGAAGAATTAGAAAAATTTAATAAATACGTCGAAACAGAGTTATCTATTTGATAGATAGCTCTTTTTTTCTTTGCAATTTTAGACAAAATGTATTATTATTTTATCAACAATTAGAATTTTTCTAATTAAGGGCAATTCTATTTTAATGTTCATTAGGGCATTCTAAGAAAATTATTTTAGGGAGGTTAAACAATGAAATCTAAGAAGTATTTACTTGCATTGTTACCGATATTTCTATTCGCTTTAGTTCTTAGCGGTTGTGGATCCGCTACAGAAAAAGATAGTAAAGATACACTTGCAATTAACTCCGGAGATGTTATTGCGACAATGGATTCATCCATGAACACTGATACGATCGGTGCTCAAAATTTAACAAATACGATGGAGGGACTTTATCGTTACGATGGCAAAACACTTAAGCCAGCTATCGCTAAGAAGGTCGTTAAACCAACTAATAACGGTAAAACTTATACTTTCAATCTAAAACACACTCAGTGGTCAAATGGTAAACCTGTGACTGCTCAAGACTTTGTTTACGCTTGGAGAAGAACAGTTGATCCTAAAACTGCTTCTCAATACGCATACATCTATACTGGAATTAAGAACGCTGATGCGATCAATGCCGGTAAGAAGCCAGTAAATACCTTGGGTATCAAAGCCTTGGATGATTATACGCTCCAAGTTACTTTGGAAAATGCCATCCCTTATTTCAACACTTTGATGGCCAGTTCTACTTTCTACCCACAATACAAACCATCAGTTGAAAAAGCTGGTAAGAAATATGGTTTGAGTAGTAAAGGTATGGTCTTCAACGGACCTTTTAAACTAACTAATTGGAATGTTTCTAAAAATAGTTGGACTGAAGTTAAAAACGACAAGTACTGGAATGCTAAAGAAGTTAAATTAAAGAAATTAGAGTACTACGTGGTTAAGGATGCTAATACTGGTTTAAACCTCTATGATGCAAACCGTATCAATCGTTATGAAAAATTGCCGGGTGACACTGCTCGTCAAGTTTCCAACTATAAGACTTTCTCAATGGATAAGCAGACTGGTAACTTCTATATCGAGCTTAACCAGAAGAAATACAAGTTCTTCAGAAATACTAAGATCAGACGTGCCATTTCTATGGCTATCAACCGTAAACAATTAACGGAAAATGTTTTAGGTAATACTGGTAGTATCGAACATACTCTTGTGCCAGTAGGAATGTCTTACAACCCAGAAACAAATGTTGATTTCACAAAAGAAAAGACTCTTCAAGATTCAAATCAATACACTGAATATAATCCTAAAGAAGCAACTAAGCTTTGGAAGGAAGGTATCAAAGAAACTGGTCAAAAGAACCTCGAATTCACTCTCTTAGGTGATGATACTGATGGTTCTAAGAAACAAAACGAATACCTCCAAGGACAATTACAAAAGAATTTGCCTGGACTTAAAATCACACTATCAAATGTTCCATTTAAGTCTCGTCTAGATAAATCAAGTTCTGGTAACTTCGACATGGTTGTTACTGGTTGGAACGCCGATTATCCAGATCCTGTTACATTCTTGGATATCTTTACAACAAACAACGTTCAAAACAATGGTAAGTACTCAAATGCTGAATACGATGCCTTGATTAACAAATCTAAGACTACTGATGCAACAGATGAAGATGCTAGATGGCAAGATCTCTTACAAGCTACAAAGATCTTAACTGATGAACAAGGGGCAATTCCGTTGTATCAAGCTAACCAAGCTAACTTGACTAGAAGCAATGTTCACGGCTACAAGATCACACCAAATGGTAGTTATAATCTAGTTACAGCTTACAAAAAATAATCATGTTGAGGGAGATTAAATAATGACTAAATATATTCTCAGAAGAATTCTTTATTTATTCTTGACCCTTTTCATTATTGCGACAATAACATTCTTCATGATGAAGATGCTGCCTGGTACTCCGTTTTCTAATCAAAACCGAATGTCGGCAGAACAACTGAAGATCGTTAAGGCTCAATATGGATTGGATCAATCGGTATTTGTTCAATACGTTCGTTATCTTGGTGGGTTGTTACAAGGAAATCTTGGTACTTCTTTCCAATTTAACAACGAACCTGTTACTGCTTTAATCGGCCAAAGAATCGTGCCATCAATGCAAATTGGTGCTCAAGCAATGGTCGTTGGTACTATCGGTGGTATCTTACTTGGTGCTATCGCTGCTATTCGTAAAAATACATGGGTTGATACACTTGCAACTTTCATCTCAATTCTAGGTCTATCAATTCCATCTTTCGTTCTAGCTGTTCTCTTACAGTTCTACTTAGCTTATAAATGGAAAATCTACCCAGTTGCTTTGTGGGATAACTTCCAATCAAGTGTTCTACCAACATTAGCTTTATCAGCTCTACCTCTTGGTACTGTTGCCAGATTTATGAGAACCGAAATGGTCGATGTTTTAAGTAGTGATTACATCGAACTCGCTAAATCAAAAGGTAATTCAAACTGGAAAGTTGTTACAAAACATGCTCTTCGTAACTCATTGATCCCAGTTGTTACTATTATCGGACCAATGGCTGTTTCAGTTATGACTGGTTCCATGGTTGTTGAAAATATCTTCTCCATCCCTGGTATCGGTGAACAGTTCGTTAAATCAATTACTACTAATGATTACCCAACAATTATGGGTCTAACAATCTTCTATTCATTCTTATTAATCATAGTTTACTTGATCGTCGATATCCTTTACGGACTAATCGATCCAAGAATTAGACTAGGAAACGGAGGTAAAGAATAATGGAACAGATTCCTCAAATTCCTAAGGACAAATTTAAATTAATCCATGACGAAAATAACGCCGATCAAGAAAAAATTGGTACACCGTCATTAACTTACATGCAAGATGTTCGTCGTCGTTTATTCAAAAATAAAGTTGCGGTCGTTTGTTTGTCACTTCTTTCAATTATCGTAGTTGTGGCAATTTTGGCCCCAGTTATCGCACCACATAATCCTAATGCTCAACAAGTTACACTATCCAACTTGCCCCCTAAACTTGGTAATTTAAACATCCCTGGTATGAACGGTTACCAAAACATGGGTGGTAAAATGGTCGATGCTTACAAGCAAGCCGGTGCTCCTAAGGGTGCTTTCTACATTCTAGGTACTGACTATCTTGGACGTGACCTTCTCTCAAGAATCATTTATGGTACAAGACTTTCATTAGTCGTTGCTATCTTAGCTACATTAGTTGATCTTCTTATCGGGGTACCTTATGGTATCGTTTCTGGTTGGAAAGGCGGCAAAACTGATACATTCATGCAACGTATCGTTGAAATCGTTTCTTCAATCCCTAACTTGATCGTGGTTATCTTGATGATGATTGTTTTAAAACCTGGTCTAACATCAATCGTTATTGCTCTGGCAATCACTGGTTGGGTCACTATGGCTCGTCTAGTCCGGGCGCAAACTTTCCAATTGAAAGAACAAGAATATATTTTAGCCGCAAGAACTCTTGGTGAACCGTCAATGAAAATTGCGACAAAACATTTGATTCCTAACCTTTCATCAACAATTATTATTCAAACAATGTTTACAATTCCAAATGCCATCTTCTTTGAAGCCTTCCTAAGTTTCATTGGTATCGGTATTCCGGCACCTAATGCTTCTCTAGGTACACTTCTATCAGATGGTCAAAAAGCTTTTAGATTCTTACCATATCAAATGTGGGCTCCGGCTATTATCTTGAGTATTATCATGATTGCTACTAACCTTCTAGGTGATGGCTTACGTGATGCCTTTGATCCACAATCATCAGAAAACTAACTAAGGAGAAATCGAAATGGATAAAATTTTAGAAGTTAAAAATCTGCATGTCGATTTTGATACCTATAACGGTGTCGTTCATGCTATCCGTGGTGTTGATTTTCACTTAAACGCCGGTGAAACCTTAGCTATCGTTGGTGAATCTGGTTCTGGTAAATCCATCACAGTTCGTTCCATCTTACAGTTATTAGCTAAGAATGGAACAATCTCACAAGGAGAAGTCCTCTATCATGGAGATGACCTTCTTCAAAGAAGTGATAAGGAAATGGACAAACTTCGTGGAAATAAAATTTCCATGATCTTCCAAGACCCCATGACTTCACTTGACCCTACTATGACAATTGGAAAACAAGTTGCCGAACCACTTTTGATTCACAACAACGTTTCTAAAAAGGATGCTTTAAAACGTGCTGAAGAGGTTCTTCGTCTAGTTGGTATTCCTAATCCTAAAGCTCGTATGAATGACTATCCTCACCAATTCTCAGGTGGTCAAAGACAACGTATCGTTATCGCTATTGCCATCGTTAATTACCCAGAAATTCTAATTGCCGATGAACCAACAACTGCTCTTGACGTTACTGTTCAAGCTCAGATTATTGATCTATTAAAAGAATTACAACAAAAAATTGGTACTTCTATCATCTTTATCACCCACGACTTAGGTGTCGTAGCTGGTATTGCTGATCGAGTGGCTGTTATGTATGCTGGTCGTCTCGTTGAATATGGTTCAGTTGACGATGTCTTCTACAACCCTCAACATCCATATACTTGGGGCTTGTTAGATTCAATGCCTACTTTGGATACTAGTGAATCTGACCGTTTGAATTCAATTCCTGGTACGCCACCAAACCTTTTGAATCCACCTAAGGGTGATGCATTTGCACCAAGAAACGCTTATGCAATGGAAATTGATGAAGAAGAGCAACCTCCTTTCTTCAAGGTTTCCAAACATCATTACGCCGCAACTTGGCTACTTCACCCCAACGCACCAAAAGTTACCCCACCAGCAAGCATTTTGAAACGTTATGAAAAATTTAAGAAGTTAGGAGGCGATGTGGAAAATGACTGATCAAAGAGAAGTAATCGTATCTGTAAAAAATTTAAAACAGTATTTTAACATTGGCAAACCTAACATGGTTAAGGCTGTTGATGATGTATCTTTTGACATTTATAAAGGTGAAACATTCGGTTTAGTAGGTGAATCTGGTTCTGGTAAGAGTACTACTGGACGTTCGATCATCAGACTTTATAATCCAACTGACGGACATATCTACTTCAATGGACAAGATATCAGTACTATTAAAAATCATGGCCCTAAGATGAAGGAATTCCGTCGTGAGATGCAAATGATTTTTCAAGATCCATATGCTTCATTGAACCCTAGAATGAAAGTTAAAGATATTATCGCTGAGGGACTTGATGTTCATCATCTTGTCAACAGTGAAGAAGAACGTGACAAGCGCGTTCGCGAATTGCTCGATATGGTCAATCTGAACCCAGAACATATGACTCGTTACCCATATGAATTCTCAGGTGGACAAAGACAACGTATCGGTATCGCTAGAGCTTTAGCTGTTGATCCTCAATTCATTATCGCCGATGAACCTATTTCCGCTTTGGATGTTTCCATTCAAGCCCAAGTTGTTAATTTGATGCAAGATATCCAAAAGAAAAAAGGTCTAACTTATCTCTTTATCGCCCATGATCTTTCCATGGTTAAGTATATTTCCGACCGTATCGCCGTTATGTACCGTGGTAAAATCGTTGAATTGGCCGATTCAGATGAGATTTACAACAACCCGCTTCATGCATACACAAAGAGCCTCTTGTCTGCTATCCCAGTTCCAGACCCTGAAGTTGAGAAGACAAGAACAAGAATCGACTTTGACCATAAACGTCCTTTCTTGGATGACCAAAGACTACAAGAAGTCTTACCTGGACATTTCCTCTACTGTAATGATGAACAGGCCGCAAAAATTAAAAATTAATCCCATAAGAAGAGAGCTTGCCGCTTGGCGAGCTCTTTTTGTCATATTATTTTTCATAATTTTTACTTCCTTTAGTTTTAAATTGATGTATATCTGGGGAGGATATATTTTTTATCTAATTTTATTAATTAAATTTTAAATGATTATTTATTTCTTGGAGATTTATAGTCTTGAAGCTTTCACCTCTTTGTTATTTGACTATGCTTAAATAATAGCGGGAATTTATGAATATACGGTTAGTAAATTGCGAAATAAATAGTAATTAATTATGAAGAAATTTTGATGACGGCGGCTTTAAGTATAGAATATTAACTAATAGTGTAAAGTGCCGTCTTCCGCACAAGCCCTGTGATGAGCTGGAACGCTGCCGGCGCAACTTTGAGCTTTTGCAAAGTACGCAAAATCTCAAAGCTTGGCCTTATCCTAAGCGCTAAAGCACTAAGGATAATTTGGCGGCTGAGTCATCACAGGGCTTGTGCTCCAGACTAAATCCTAATTCTATTTCTTATTTCGTTTAATTTAGAAATAATAGTTGTATTAACAATAATATTACTGTAATGCTTCTTCTAATCAATTTATAAAACATCAATAAGACCTATTAGTGAAGGGAGAAAAATTATGAAACATATCGTTGCTGGTATCACTGCTCACGTTGATGCTGGAAAAACTACTCTTTCTGAGGCACTGCTTTATCACAGTGGTCAATTAAAAAAACTTGGTCGTGTCGACAAGGGTGATGCTTTTTTAGATCCTGATGATTTAGAGAAAAAACGTGGTATCACGATTTTCTCCCATCAAGCTAATTTAACGTTCGACGATCTAAGCTTAACTTTGTTGGATACTCCAGGACACGTTGATTTTGCCGCTCAAACTGAACAAGTTTTAAGTGTTTTAGATTATGCTATCTTAGTTGTTTCGGCCACAGACGGCGTTTCTGGCTATACTAGGACCCTTTGGAACTTGTTAAAACACTATCAGATTCCGACTTTTATTTTTGTTAACAAAATCGATGCGCTTGGGGTCGAAACTGACAAGGTGTTAACTGATCTTAAAGAAAATCTGACTGATAGCTGTATTAATTTTTCAGAGACTTTATCAGAAGATACCTTAGAAGAAATTGCTGTTCAAGATGACGAAGTTTTGAATCAATTTTTAGAAACTGGTCAATTAGCTGATTCTACTATTCAAACAATGATCCAAAAACGTCAGATTTTTCCTTGTTTCTTCGGCTCTGCCTTAAAGTTAACTGGAATAACTGAATTTTTGAGTGGTTTGGAAAAATGGACTGTAGAACCAAGTTACCAAACTGATTTTGCGGCCAAAGTTTTCAAAATTTCTCACGATGAAAAAAGTGAACGTCTAACTTGGGTCAAGGTTACTGGTGGAACTTTACATAATAAATCTGTCTTGTATCAAGATCAAAAAGCTAATCAATTACGAATTTATAATGGAGCTAAATTCGACATGGTCCAAGAAGTTCCTGCTGGACAAGTTTGTGCTATTACCGGTTTAGATAAATCTTATCAAGGACTTGGTCTGGGCAAACAGACCGACGAAAAGAGTCCCTTGATCCAACCAGTTTTGAATTACACCGTCGACCCTAAAGATAACGACTTACACACTTGTTTGACTGCCCTGCGCCAATTAGAAGATGAAGACCCAGAGCTTCACGTTACTTGGTCTAGTCAATTACAAGAGATCCGCGTTCAGATCATGGGCGAAGTTCAACTCGAAATTTTGCAACAACTGATGCGTGATCGCTATGATTTGGATATCGGCTTTGACCAAGGTAGTATTCTTTACAAAGAAACTATTACCGACAAAATCGAAGGTGTCGGACATTTCGAGCCTTTGCGCCACTATGCTGAAGTTCATTTATTGATGGAACCTGCCGATGAATTGAGTTTTGCCAGCGATTGCAATTTGGATATTTTAGCTAGCAACTGGCAACATCAAGTGCTCTCAAATTTGAAAGCTAAAGAGCATTTAGGAGTCTTAATCGGTGCTCCCATAACTAATATGAAGATCACTCTGATCAACGGTCGAGCTAGCAATGTTCACTCGGTCGGAGGCGATTTTAAACAAGCAACTTGGCGAGCTGTTAGACAGGGCTTGATGATGCTCAAACAAAAAAACGCCTGTCAATTACTAGAACCGTGGTACCAGTTCCGACTAGAAGTTGATACTGCAAATGTTGGCCGGGCTTTAAATGACATTCAGAAAATGCACGGAACTTTCGATGAACCTAATACTTTAAATCCCGAAGTTTCCGTTTTAACAGGGACTGCCCCTGTCGCTACGATGCAAGGTTACTCTAAAGAAGTGACTGCCTACACACATGGTCAAGGTCATCTGGAATGTGTCGTTTTAGGTTATCAACCTTGTCATAACGCCGAAGAAATTATCGAAGAAAGAGATTATCAACCAGTTTCCGACTTAGAAAACACACCGGATTCAGTTTTTTGTGCTCACGGAGCTGGCTATCCTGTACCTTGGGATCAAGTGCCACAAGTCGCACACATCCCCTACACTTATCAACCATAAAAAGACAACCAAATTCAGGGGAGGAATTTGGTTGTCTTTATTTTTAAACTTTTATCTTTAGGGGGGAGATAAAGTTTTATTTATGTTTAAGGGGATTAAACTTTTAAAAAATAGGGTTTTATATAAGGGTTTGTTCTATCTCATTAAGTGATTATTTAGAAATGCATTTTCTCCAATTTCATCGGGTCACTTCTTTCAAAAATTTACGTCAATTTTATATATCTATTAAGGGGGGAGATATATTAATTAAGTTTAAGGGTTAAATATATTTTAAGGGGTTTATTTCTATTCATGTATTTGTTTTCAATAATTTTTATTTCATTAATTAAAACGGAAGGGTTATTTGTTCATCCGGTCACCTCTTTGTTATTTGACTATGCTTAAATAATAACGGTAATTTATGAATATCTGATATCCAAATTACGAATTAATTAATAACAATATGTGAAGAAAGTATGAAAGGGGTTTAAATATGCCGTCTTCCACAACAGCTCTGGGAAATGCTGGAACGCTGTGGGCACGACTTGAAGCCTTTTTCAGACCCGGAAAAAGTCTCCAAGCTCGGCCTTCTACGTAAGCGCTAAAGCGCTAAGTAGAATTTCACGGCTGAGCATTTCCCAGAGCTGTTGCTCCAGACTAAATGGTGATTCTATGTTTTATTTTCTTCTACCTATTTAGGAATAGTTATCCTATTCACGGTAATGAAAATATGATTTTTTTGTGTGCGGTACAATGGTTCTCATTCTAGTTTGGTTATAAAAGATATAGAAAATCTTTATTAATGGTATTTCCATTAGCATTGATTTCTTATTTTTATAGCAAACAAATAAAAAATAAAACTGGGATCTAGTCCGGAGCACAATCCCTGTGATGACTCAGCCGCCAAATTTTTGTTGGTGCTTTAGCACCTACAAAAAGGCCTAGTTTTGAGATTTTTCCGGGCTTGAAAAAGCTCAAAATAGTGCCGGCAGCGTTCCAGCTCATCACAGGGATTGTGCGGAGGACGGCATCTTTCTCCCCAATAAAACTTATCCACCTCTATCAAGACTAAATACCTGAATTCATTTTTTCTCTGATTTATAATTTAATTAAAATAATCATAGAGGGAGATTTGTTATGCATTTGAATAAAGCACAAAAAGTTGATTTAAAAGCTGCTATCACTGCTGGTGTGGCTGCTGGTTTGATTTCTGGTTTCGTTAAATTAGGTTGGGAAAACGTTTTGCCTCCTAGAACTCCAGAACGTGATGCCGTTAACCCACCCCAAACTCTAATGGAACAATTTGGCATTCCTAAGAAGATTACTCGTGGAACTTATACATATTCTGAACAAAAAATGCCATGGGCAAGTTTCTTGATGCACTTTGGTTTCTCAACTTCATTTGCGGTTATTTATGAAGTTTTATCCGAATATAAACCTTTCATTCGCAAAGGTAGCGGTGCTATTTTTGGTTTAGCAATCTGGGTCGCTTTTCATCTAGGAATCATGCCGATGATGAAGACTGTTCCAAGCCCCTCAGATCAACCTAGTGAAGAACATATTTCTGAAGCTCTCGGTCATATCGCTTGGATGTGGACAAACGATATCGTCGGACGTGAACTTTATCGTCGTTTAACTAAGTAATTTGGATAAATGGAAAACCTCTATAACTGAAAGGATCAGTTATGGACTCAGCGATGCGGCTGACAATTTAGTTTTTCAAATGATGACCACTTACTTACTATTTTTCTACACTGATGTTTTCGGACTCTCGGCTAATGAAGTTGCGATTTTATTTGTTGTGGCTCGAACAGCTGATGTTTTTGAAAGTTTATTGATTGGTGTCATGATTGATAATACTCATTCGAGATGGGGCAAAAGTCGCCCCTTCTTTTTGTGGTACTCATTTCCATATGTCGTTTTCGCCATTTTAACCTTTGTTACACCTAATTTTCTTCCCCACACGGGAAAATTAGTTTGGGCCTACGTAACTTACTTAGGCCTAGGATTCTTTTATACAGCTGTTAACCTGCCCATCACTTCCATTTTGCCAACGATGACTAATAATGAAAAAGAAACAACTTTATTAGGTGTTATTCGTCAATTTTGTGGTAGTTCGGTTCAGATTATCGTAGCGGTCTTCACAATTCCGCTCGTAAGTCTATTTGGTCAGGGTGATCAGCAAAAAGGATTCTTAGGAACAATCATTTTATTCGGAGCTATTTCTTTAGCTTTGATCCTCAACACATTCTTCCATGTTCGAGAACGTTACACAAACAAAGAAATCAGTCACCAACCATTAACTGAAGTTTGGAAAATGCTGAAGCAAAATAAACCTTGGATCGTTATCTCAATAGTGATTTTCTTGTATTGGTTAACAACTTCGATTAAAAATCAGACAACGATTTATTACTTTAAATACGTTATCCAAGATGAAAAAATGGTTTCTTTGGCCAACAGTTTCACTTTTACGGCTTTAATTGGTGTCGTAGCTATCTACTTCGTCTCGACTAAATTAGGCAAAAAAAATACGATGCTAATTGGCATCGTCACTGCTTTTGTTGGTCAAATTATTATCACGATTGGGGCTTATTCCGAAGTTTTACCAGTAATTTTTACTGGTATTTTCATTAATTGTATTGGTGGTGGCTTTATTATTGGCTTAGTTTCAATAATGATTGCTGATACGATCCGTTATGGCACCACTATGGGAATTCAAGCTGAAGGAGTACTCGCTTCTACTGACGACTTTGGTGTTAATTTAGGACTTGGTTTGGGTGGTTTGATCACCGCTGAATCCTTACAAATTTCTGGATATGTCTCTAATCAAACCCAGTCGGCTGGAACAATTTCAGCTATCAATTTGAATTTTGCTCTAATTCCTTTAGGACTATATTTATTAATGTTCTTAATTTTACTTGGTTATAACGAAAAGAAGATTCAACAAGCAATCAGTTAAAGAAGGTAAAGTATGCAACAAGAATCACTTTTTTCTAGTAACAATGATGACGAAAATTCACCTCTAGCTAATCGAATTCGTCCCACCACGCTTGATGGTTTTGTCGGTCAGCAGCATTTGATTGGTCCTGGAAAAATATTGCGTGAAATCATCGATCAAGACAAAATACCCTCTTTGATTTTCTGGGGGCCTCCGGGGGTTGGTAAAACTACTCTTGCTGAAATAATCGCCAAAAAAACGCAAGCTAATTTCATTACTTTTAGCGCTGTCACTAGCGGTATCAATGATATAAAAAAAGTCATGCAAGAAGCTGAAATGAATCGTGAAATGGGGCAAAGAACGATCGTCTTCATTGATGAAATCCACCGTTTCAATAAGGCCCAACAGGATGCTTTTTTGCCATTTGTCGAAAAAGGCAGCATTACTTTAATTGGAGCAACGACCGAAAATCCATCATTTGAAATCAATTCTGCCCTTTTGTCACGTTGCAAAGTTTTCGTCTTGAAGTCTTTGACTGAGAATGATTTAGTCGAATTACTAAAAAAAGCTCTCGCTAATAAAAAAGCCTTTCAAACTGAAGTCGAAATTGATCCTGACACGATCCATTTAATCGCTAGTTATGCCAATGGTGATGCTAGGGTGGCCTTGAATACTTTGGAAATGGCCGTAATTAATTCGAATTCTGAAGCTGGGAAAACGAAAGTTGATTTAGATGATATTCGCCAATTACTCAACACTAAATCGCTCAGATACGATAAAAACGGTGAAGAACACTACAATATCATCTCAGCTCTGCACAAATCGATGCGTAATAGTGATACTAACTCTGCTATTTATTGGGTGACACGTATGCTTGAAGGCGGTGAAGATCCGCTTTACATTGCCAGAAGATTGGTCAGATTTGCTAGTGAAGATATTGGTTTAGCGGACACAAACGCCTTAAATGTTGCTATCAACGCTTTTCAAGCTTGCCAGTTTCTTGGTATGCCCGAATGTGACGTCCATTTAATTGAAACAGTCATTTATTTGTCTGTTGCCCCCAAATCAAACGCCGTCTACAAAGCTAGTTTAAGAGCCAAAAAGGATGTAAAAAAATATGGCAATCTTCCCGTTCCCTTACAGATTCGCAATGCAACAACTAAATTGATGAAGAATCTCGGTTACGGCAAAGATTACCAACTTGCACATGATTTTGCGGATAAATTAACGACCATGAAGACTGTTCCTAAAGAAGTTGAAAATAGTAAATACTATTTACCAACAGAACAAGGTAAGGAAAAGTTCTTCAAACAACGATTAGCTTACATTGAGAAATGGCATCAAGAACATAAAGATTCTGAATAAGAGGAACTTACTAGAATTGTAGTAATTGCTGTAATTCTAGTAAGTTCCTCTCTTTTTTTAAATTCAGTCTGAATCCTAAAACCATTCTACTTCGTCAAATGGACTACTTCATCCCCATCGCTCAACAAAGCGTCAGTCACAATATTTTCAAAGTAAGAAGTGCTTAAAACTCCGTTCATAACGGCTAATTGACGATTTATTTCGGAGATATTTTCATAATTCTCAAAGCTGCAGTCAATTAAACCAAATCCATTATTAGTTCTGACGATTCCGGCAATGTCACTTGATTGACGGACATGACCGTGACCACCCAATTGCTCTACTTTTTGTAAAATTTGTGGAATTGCATCTGCTAATACTTCCAAACATAATGGTACTTCTGGATTTAAGACATCACTCAGGCGTGTCTTAGGAGATAAAATTATATAGCGGTCGGATAAATTGGCATACAGTTTCTCAAATGTGTGAATTCCACCATTACTTTTTAAAACGTTTAAATTTTTATCCAAATTATCACAACCGTCAAAAGCTACATCAAACTTAGTTACTTGATCAAGCGGTAAAACCGGAATGTTTAACTCTGCACAAAGCTGGCGCGTACTTTCGGAAGGACTTGAGAAAGTTATATCCATTTCTTTTACGGCTTTGATCAACCGACCTACTGTCCGTCCTCCTCCAAAACTAACATGCATCTTGGGTTTGATTTGTGCTTTTGCTGCTTCAATTAATTTTTCCATGGTATTCCTCTTCGTTTTTATTCAGTAATACGTCTTCTATTTTATTTTAAGACAGAAAAAAAGACCACCGAAGAGGGTGATCTTTTAGGGTTGATTTCAATTGAATTATAGAACCTTAACAGCGAATGAAGGCATGAAGTAACCTGAGATTGTTGAAATCTTAACTGATTGACCAGGTTGTGGTGCAGCAATATATTGGTTGTTACCTAAGTAAATAGCTACGTGATAACTTGAACCTTTGCCACCCCAGAATAGTAAATCTCCGGCTGATGCTTGTGAAACTGCTTCTGTTGTTCCGGCACTTTCTTGGGCTACTGTGTATGAACCAATGTTCTTACCAGTTGCTTCTTTGAAGACATATGATGTGAAACCTGAGCAGTCAAATCCTGAAGGAGTCTTGCCACCCCATACATATGGTGTACCTAAATACTTCTTAGCTGTGCTGATAACATTTTCAGCAGTTGCTTGTGTTGAATCTGTTGTAGATGTTGATGCTGATTCTGTAACAGCAGCTTGTGTAGTAACGTCAACGCTACTTACCCATTCGTTTGAACCTACAAGATACCATGTTGTACCATTGTCATCTTGAACAGCCTTAGCAACACGCCAGCTAGTATTTGATGCAAGTGCACGACCTGTGATCTTTGAATCTGATGATGGATTTCTGAATAATGCTGAATCATTCTTTGTATGAACAACTGAAGGTGCGTTTTGGATAACTGTAGCAGCCTTAGCTGAAGATGCATTTGATAGACCTAAACCTGTAACTGCCAATGCTGCAGCAGCTGTAAATGAAATTAGACTTTTTTTAACGTTTGTATTCAAGATTGAAATCCCCCGTATGTGAAATAGTTTTTAATTGTTTAATTTTTTTATAATTATTAATTTCTTATCACTCAACGACCACTATATTACTCCCTGAATATTGCAGAACTGTTACAACAATTGTATAAGAATGTTACACTTTGAAATTCACAAAAGAAAAGGGTTTCAACACCCGATATAACAAGTGTTAAAACCCATTTGTGAATTAATTATTTATTTGATTTTTTCCAATTTTAGTACTTTGTTAACGTTTTCTTTAGTATTTTCGAGATTTTTATTAGAAATTTTATAACATTTACCGCTTAATTCGCTCGGTATTTGCAGATCACGTTTGAATTCATCGCTGTTTATTCGACTTAGTAATCTTTTCGTTTCATCCCCACGTTGCTTGAGACGATTCGTCACTGTTTCAAAATCAACTTCAAGAAATATTACAACGGCATTTTTTCCATATTTTTCTTTATAAGAGATGGCGCCTTGTGTATCGACTACGATACTGGCAGCATCATACTTTTCCCAAGTTTTTTTTAAACTTTCTTCTGATGAACCATACCAATTGCCACTGTATTCGACTTTTTCTAAATAATGATTCTTTAAAAAGGAATTTTTCGTTTCAAAATAGTAATCTACACCGTTTTTTTCGCCTTCACGTGGTAATCTAGTAGTGTGAGTTATAACACTTGGTATATGATAGGTATCTTTCAAATATTTACTGATAGTGGTTTTACCGGTTCCACTAGCACCCGTTATTACGATAATTTTTTTATCCATTCCTGAACCCCTATGTTTGAAATATTTCTTTTACTATATTAATATACTAGTCTGTTAATTAATAAATCCGAGGAGATTTTACATATGAAAATAGAAGACTTGAAGGTTGGCACTGTATACAACTGCTCCGTTGATGAAGATATGGATTATCCTTTCCAAGGAAAAGTTGAAAAGATTTACGAACATTCAGCTTTAATGGAAATCGTTAAAAATGATCCCAAAGATAATGCAAACAAAACTGAACTAAACAACAAGATCGTTGTTAGTATCAAAAAGATTAAAAAAGCTTAACCAAATAAAAAGCTCGGCCAATTGGTCGAGTTTTTTTATTTGCCTACATTGATAAATGATCTAGCTGGAACCCTCAAGACTCGATATTCCATTGCAAAGCGATTAGCTTTTAACCCTAAACCATTGATGAAATTGTTCTTATATTTAGCATGAACCGTAATTACATATGCATACTGATATTTCGAATCATACTTATTAATTTTCTTCATTGGCCAATCTAAACGCAAACCTGAAACAGTGAATGGTAACGTTGAATCAGAGATTGTCGCATTACGACTAGAAATAGTATATTTCGAATTATTCAACCAATATTGATAAACATCTGTCGAAGAACTGGATTCCTTCTTATCAATTTTTACGTAGTACCCTTGTCCGTCATCAGTTGTTTGGATAATCATTGGATCATATTTATAAGTAACATTAACATCGTTCTTATCTGTCAAATCAACTTTTGTAAACAGACTAGTGTATAACAATCCGCTTACCATCAAAATAACTACTAAGATCTCTAAAAAATCGACCAAAATCGTAGTCCAAGTTATTTTTGTTTTTTTCTGTACAAGAATTTTTAAGTGACGATTTCTAATATTGAATACCACAAAGACTAACAATGCAATCACGATAATCCATGCGATAATTCCCACAAAATTCCAAGAATTCATAGTTTTCTCCCAACCAAAATTAATTGTCTAAAACTCTTTCAATTTTAACTAATAACTTTATAATAGTCATTACGCTAATTTTACCACGAATCAGAAAATTATTTGAAATTGAGATGCAAAATTGTCTACCCCAAGGCGTACATAAGTTTGCGCTTACAGTATAACCACGCTATATCGTGTGTGTATCACTATAACGAATACAATATATTGTGTTTTTTCAACCGAATGATTATACTGATTTAGTAACTAAAGAGAGGTGCTCTACATGAATAACGTAATCGTATATAGCAAGAATAATTGCATGCAATGCAAAATGACTAAGAGATATTTAAAGGAACATAATGTTTCTTTTGAAGAGAGAAATATCAATCAAGATCCACAATATCTTGATGCTTTGAAAAAACAAGGATTTAAGAGTGTTCCAGTTGTTATGAACTCAGTCAGTGACCCAATCGTTGGTTTCCGTCCTGATAGTCTAAAGGCATTAGTGGGCTAAATTATGAAAGAAATAGCTTATTATTCTATCACCGGACAAACAAAACGTTTCGTTAATAAGCTAGGAATAGATGGCTATGAAATAACCGACGCCGATCCATTTTACCAAATGGGTCGGCCATTTATTCTTATTGTGCCAGCTTATGACGACGACATGATGGATCCGGTCATCGATTTTCTTCAATATAAAGATAATGCTCAAAATTGTGTTGGCGTTGCTGGCGGTGGCAATCGAAATTTCAACACACTTTACAACCACACTGCCAAAGACATCGCTGCTGGATTAGAAGTCCCAGTAGTTTTTGAATTTGAATTCAATGGAACCAACAAAGATGTCGAAAATTTTAAGAAAGTAGTGAATGAAATTGGGATTAAATAACCTTGATGCAAGCAAAATTAGTTATTTTAAATTAAATAACGAAATCAACATCCCCCAAGATGGTAAAATTCCTCTAAATAAAGATAAGGAAGCCGTCACAGCTTTTTTTGCGGAGAATGTTGAACCGAACACAATGAAATTTGATTCATTTCAAAACCACATTGACTACCTCGTAAAAAATGATTTTATCGAAAAAAATGTTTTAGATGAATACTCACCAAGCTTCATCGAAAAACTTTATAACTACTTATTAGACCAACATTTCCAATTTCAATCATTTATGGCTGCCTATAAGTTTTATAATCAATATGCTTTAAAGACTAATGACGGTAATTTTTATCTCGAAAATTATGAGATGAGAATCCTTTTTAACGCCCTTTTATATGCCAACGGTGATGAAAAATTAGCCAAGAGCTTGGCTACAGAAATGATTGCCCAACGTTATCAACCCGCTACACCATCGTTTTTGAATGCTGGTAGAAAACGCCGTGGAGAATACGTTTCCTGTTTCTTATTGCAAGTGACTGACGATATGAATAGTATCGGCCGAACAATCAATAGTGCTCTACAATTGTCTAGAATTGGTGGTGGTGTAGGTATTACACTGTCTAACTTGCGTGAATCCGGTTCACCTATTAAGGGAGTCGACAATTCTTCCTCAGGTGTCTTACCGGTTATGAAATTGTTGGAGGATAGTTTCAGTTACAGTAACCAACTCGGTCAACGACAAGGTGCTGGTGCAGTTTATTTGAATGTTTTCCATCCAGACATTATCGAATTTCTGTCTGCTAAGAAGGAAAACGCTGATGAAAAAATCCGTGTGAAGACTTTATCCTTAGGCGTAATAGTTCCTGACAAGTATTATGAATTAGTTCGTAAAAATGAAGACATGTACCTTTTCAGTCCTTATTCAGTTGAAAGAGTTTACGGTGTTCCATTCTCATACGTCGATATCACTAAAGAATACGACAATATGGTCAACGACGACCGTATCAAAAAATATAAGATTCAAGCACGTGAACTTGAGGATGAAATCAGTAAGTTACAACAAGAATCTGGTTATCCTTATGTTTTGAACATCGATACTGTTAATCGTGACAACCCAATCGATGGAAAAATTATCATGAGTAACCTTTGTACAGAGATTCAACAAGTCCAAATCCCATCACAACTAAATGACGCTCAAGAATACGTTAAATTGGGAACTGACGTCAGTTGTAATCTTGGTTCAACTAATATTTTAAATATGATGCAAAGCCCTGACTTTGGTCAATCGATTCGTTCAATGACTCGTGCCTTAACTTTCGTCAGTGACGCTTCTAATATCTCTGCTGTTCCTCCAGTAGCCAATGGTAATAAGATGAGCCATTCTATTGGTTTGGGTGCTATGGGACTTCATACTTATTTAGCTTGCCATCATCTTGAATATGGCTCACCAGAAGCAATTGAATTTATCAACGTTTACTTCATGCTGTTAAACTATTGGACTTTAGTTGAAAGTAATAATATTGCTAAAGAACGAAAAGAAACTTTTGCTAATTTTGAAAAGTCTAAATATGCTGACGGAACTTACTTCGATAAATACACTACTCAAAGTTTTGCTCCTAAATCAGAACTAGTTAAGCAATTATTTAATGATATAGATATTCCTGATATCAGCGACTGGCAAGCTTTAAAGGAAAATGTTATGCGTTATGGAATTTATAACGCCTACCGAATGGCTGTTGCTCCAACTGGCTCAATTTCGTATATCAATAATACTAGTGCTAGCTTACAACCAGTAACTAGACTCGTTGAAGAACGTCAAGAAAAGAAAAACGGTAAGTTGTACTTCCCAGCTCCTTTCTTGAGTAATGATACGATCAAGTATTACAAATCTGCTTATGACACTGATATGCGTAAAGTCATTGACACTTATGCTTCTGCCCAAGAACATATCGATCAAGGCATGAGTTTGACCCTCTTTATGCGTTCAGAAATTCCAGCTGGTATTTACGAATGGAAAAATGATTCTAAACAAACTACACGTGATTTAAGTATTTTGCGTAACTATGCATATTACAAAGGCATCAAGTCACTCTATTACGTCAGAACTTTCACTGAAAATAATGATGAGATTGGTAGTAATGAGTGTGAAAGCTGCTCAATCTAGGAGGAAATTTTTATAATGGTCGACACATATTACAAATCAATGAATTGGAACAAACTTGAAGACCAAATCGATAAAGAGACTTGGGAAAAGTTAACTTCACAATTTTGGCTCGATACCAGAATTCCCCTTTCCAATGATCTAGATGATTGGCGCACTTTGACTCCTGCAGAACAAACCGTTGTTGGACACGTCTTTGGCGGCTTAACCCTGCTTGATACTCTCCAATCTCAAGATGGTATCCAAGCTATGTTAAAAGATGTCAGAACTCAAGCTGAGACAGCAGTTTTCAACAACATCGAATTCATGGAATCCGTTCATGCTAAAAGTTATTCTTCAATTTTTAGTACTTTAAATAGTGCTGAAGAAATCGAGGAAATCTTTGACTGGACCGATCACAATGAGTATTTACAAAAGAAAGCTAAATATATCAACAATATCTATCAAAACGGCACACCCCTTCAAAAGAAAGTTGCCAGTGTTTTTCTAGAAAGCTTCCTGTTCTACTCTGGTTTCTACACTCCACTTTATTATCTTGGTAATAACAAGTTAGCTAATGTTGCTGAAATCATTAAATTGATCATTCGTGACGAATCCGTTCACGGAACTTACATTGGTTATAAATTCCAATTAGGTTTTAACGAATTGAGTGAGGACAAACAAGCTGAATTGAAAGATTGGATGTATGATTTACTCTATACTCTTTACGATAATGAAGAAAAATACACCCAAGAACTCTATAAAGAAGTTGGCTGGGTCGATGAAGTTTTAGTCTTCCTACGTTATAACGCCAACAAAGCTTTGATGAACTTAGGTCAAGAGCCACTCTTTCCTGATGGCAACGCTGAAGATGTCAACCCTATCGTTATGAACGGTATCTCAACTGGTACTAGTAACCATGACTTCTTCTCACAAGTTGGTAATGGTTATTTGATGGGGAAAGTTGAAGCTATGCAAGATTCTGATTATGATATTGGCCGAACTGGCGATCACAAAACTCCTGACGACAAATCATTATTCAGTCGTGTTAAAAAATTGAAATAGAACTAACAATAAAAAAGAGGATATTACTGTATTGCAATTCTGCAGTACCAGTAATGTCCTCTTTTTTTATTATCGTTATAACGTATTCAGATTGTTAAAAATTATTCTCTAATCGGTAATATTTTTATACAACTTATTTGACAAATTTTCTAGTTGAAACCATTCATCTTCTGAAAGACCGCTTTTTTGGACCAAAATTTCTGGTAAGTTATTGGCCTCTTGACGCTTCTTTTTCCCAGCTTCAGTCAATTCCACATTAACCACACGTTCATCATCTTTACTGCGATTCCGAATTACCAACTTTTCATTTTCCAAACGTTTCAGCAATGGTGTCAATGTTCCTGAATCTAGTGACAAAAGCTCACCTAATTTTTTAACTGTCAGTTCATCGTGTTCTGATAAAGCAACTAAAACTAAATATTGTGGGTATGTTAACTTACATTCACTCAATCCAGTATGATATAGCTTTTGAATTGCTCGCGAAGTAGCGTACAAAGAAAAGCATAAGTGATCATTTAAAGGAATTGGTTGATTATCTTTAAAAATTTCCAAAAATAACCCCTCCTTTTTCAATTATTTATACATATTTTATGCTTATTCGAAGAAATTGTAAAACATTTTATTTTAAGCAATTTAATTGTTGCCAAATTTTATTATTATACGGTTTGTCTACATTAATAATTATTTATATTAATAAGATTATCTATATATTTAATATACTATTATTTATAGTTTTTATATAAAAATAAAGTGGTAAAAATATACTAAAAGTATGACATAAGTTCAAAAACCTGTTACACTTCGATTGAATATTGAGGATTTTTTTAATTGAGAGGGATTTATTATGAATAAATATAAGAGACTTACCCACAGTTTTTATATTTTTTTATTTATTCTATTTACATTTTTATTAATACTACCACTAACCTATCAATCAGCTTTAGCGGCTGATACCAATCAGGCTGACTATGAAAATGCCTTAGAGACTGTTCCTAAAGGACTAAGCTGGTCTGATGGTGCTTTTTCTGAGGCTAATTTCGAAGGCAATTCAGCTCAAATCGTTCAATCAAAGAACCCTAATTCGCTTAATACTAGTATTATTAAAATGACTAATACTAATAATCAAGTTGGTGGAATTTGGAGCAACTTCGACAAGGATAATTACTTTGACATCAACCATGATCAAAAAGTTTCGATGTGGCTGTATTTTGGCTACGCAAAAAGTATCACCGACCCTAACCGCTTTTTTCCAGGCGATGGTATGGCCTTTGTCTTACATAACGATGCACGTGGAATCAATGCTCATTCAACCGGAATAAGAGATGGTAAAACTGTTCCTGGTGACGGAGAAACACTTGGCGTTTGGGGAACTGATTGGGATACTTCTGAAACTAATAGTGCTAACATTGCTAAATCTGCTATTCAAAATAGTATTGCCATCGAATTTGATACCTTCATTGACCGTGTAAGTTCTTATGATGATATCAAAGGCGAAGGTGCTTCTTTTGATCTGTCATATTCTGGTTCAAAAAATTACGACCCTCATATCGCCTTCGGATATCCCGGAAAGACAATTACCTACATCCCCCAATACGCACAAAATTCCAATGGTGACAAAAAGAACTTTTTCATAATGTATCACCAGAATGCTTATGGTGGGACTCCCAGTGAATTTCTCAATTTAGTCGACAGCAAATGGCATCACTTAACTGTTGATTGGCAAAAGCCTGACACTGGTAGTACCATTGGAAAATTGACCTACCATTATGATGACAAAGATCCCGTTACAAGTACTCCCCTAAGTTCAGAAATAACTCGCTCAATCAATGTTGACACGAATACCTTTGCTTCCAAAGATGGAAAATTATATTGGGGATTTACTGGATCTACTGGTAAATATACTGAAAATAATTTGATTGCTTTTGAGTCAATTCCTTCATATGTTGACGCCCAAGCAACATCCACTATTCATAACGACACCGAAAATACTGAAGTATCAGAAAATAGTCACGTCAACGCTAATGACAAAATAACGTACAACTATAATTTAAGTTATATCGGCTGGACCAGAGAGTGGTCAAACATTAAAGCCAGAATGGACATTCCAAATAATGTTACATTCAATAGTGGTGAAATAACTTACGCTAACGGTCAAACAGAAACCATTCCAAGTAGTGTTTTTGACGCCTCAACTAAAGAAATTAATTACACATTATTGCAAAATTTAAATAAAGATAATCGAACAGCTACTATTTCACTACACGGAAGAGCTGCCGCTACAGCTAACGAACAATTAACCGTTCCTAGTGCCCATGCTCATTTCGATGGTGACAACTTGATCACTGATACTGACTCCTCATCTTTCATTATCGATCCTCGTTCAATCACTTTGGAGAGTAGTTCTCCTTACATTATCAAGGTTCAAAAAGACGAAAGTGTCGACATCCCGGCTCAGGTGAAATTTCTCGGGAGCGGTTCAATTGATTTTTCCAAACTCACTGTCTATCAAAAAATCAATAATGAGGCCGCCAAACCAATTACCGGATTAGTCAACTCTGATGGCTCCTTTACTTTACACATCGATAAATCGTTATTAACTAGCGATTCAACCAACGTCAGCTTCTTTGTAAAAGATGAAAATGGAGATCTCGGCGAAACTAATACGTTGAACCGAACGATTCAGATTGGTGGCACCGTAGCTTTTGGCGAAGTTTCCAGTCATGTAGCATTCAAAGACGTTAATTATGGCACCAAAAATAAACTTATTCCAAGGATTAACGACTGGCACGTCAATGTAATCGACAGCCGTTCCAAAGGTACTAGTTGGGTCGTCCAAGCTGCAGCAACACCTTTGGTCAACAAAAATACTAAAAAAGATCTCGATGGCTCACTAGTTTACCGTCAAAATCCGGATAGTCATCCCCTTGATTTGTCCCATAATGTCAACATTGCCCAATATACCAAACAAAATGACCTAACCGAGACAAGAGATATCACGCTACCTTGGACCGATCAGAGTGGTATCTTGTTATCTTTAAATGATAATCCAAGTGCTGGTCAATATACCGGTGTGATCAATTGGACCCTGTTAGATTCCATTTAAAATCTTGATATCAGGAAAATGATATATTTAATATAATATTTATTTATATTTTTTATATAAAAATAGAGTGATATTCCAGCCCCTTATCACGGAAATTAAGTCATATTTTTGATACACTTTTTTTATAAATTGAGTTTTCTATTTATAAAAGGGGCATCATGAAAAAATATCGACGATACGTAAAAGTTCTGAGAATTCTATCAATAATTTTTTTGTTACTGACTAGTATGGGGACCAGTCAAAAAGTTTCAGCTGCACCAGCAAATAGCGACGGAGAAATACATAGTAATGCGCAAGATCTCAACAATGCCTTAAACACCGCGCCAAAGGGGCTCAAATGGAGCGATAATAACTTCGTTAAAGCTAACTTTGATGGCAATTCTGCTACCATTGTTAGTCCAAGTTCTAAAAATCCAAATAGTAAAGATACATCTGTTATCCAAATGACCAACGACCATAAACAAGTCGGTGGAATCTGGAGCAATTTAACTAGTGGTAATTTCTTTAATATCAATAACGACCAAACCGTTTCAATGTGGCTCTATTTAGGATTTTACAAAGATACTGATAATATCACCAACATTGCTGGTACTAGGCCTGGAGATGGTATGGCTTTTGTGTTACATAATGATCCTAACGGAGTTAATTCTCATTCCGTCGGTTACGACTTAAAAGAGAAACAATGGTTGCCAGGAAATGGAGAAACCTTAGGTGTTTGGGGAACCGATTGGAATTTTGATGAAACAAACGTTATTAATATCGCTAAAAATGCTATTCAAAATAGTGTGGCTATTGAGTTTGACACTTATCCAGACACTTCTAAATCATATGGAGATATTAATAACGAAGGAGCCTCATTTGACCTCAACGGAGTATCTGGTCAACATATAGCGATTGGTTATCCCGGTAATCCTGAAAGCAAATATAACGTTGGTTTAACTAAAATCCCAACTTATCTTCGACACAGTGTTGAAAAACCAGATGGATTTAAAAATGATTCAAAATATAAGGATCTACCAACTCCAGATATTAAAAATTTTTATTCTTTGAACTATTTAACTTCAAGTTCAGGTCTAAATCTCGTTGATAGCAAGTGGCACCATTTAACAATCAAATGGAAAAAAGCTACCAAAAATGAAGTGCTTCATAATTGTTAGACAAGAAATCTAATGATTATGGAGCACTTTTTGTATGGTTAAATATAGTTTTGATTTGAAAGCAAAAGT
>NZ_JAYKTX010000019.1:0-33369 GCF_036913615.1 Companilactobacillus miaonis
CTTTTGCTTTCAAATCAAAACTATATTTAACCATACAAAAAGTGCTCCATAATCATTAGATTTCTTGTCTAACAATTATGAAGCACTTCACCTTATTTTTTATCTATTGGAAAATGAATTTTCCGAAATTTGTACATAATCAATAAAGCTCCCATAATGGTTACAGCTGGAACAATGAAGTTTCTAATCCAAAATTGAGAAGTTAATAAAGCTATAATTAATATACTAATAAAAGAAAATAAAATTGTTTTAAAAGTTGATAATTTATAAATCCAATTAGGTAGAATATGCTTTTCTACCAGTAAGACGCAGAGGACGAAATAGGCAAAAATAAAAATAATCATAGTATACCCCCTCAGTAAATTTTAATATTATATGCAAAGCATACACTAAAAAACGATAAAAGGAAACGTTTACATCATAATATTATAATGTTATGATGAAATCGGATTAAATATAAAAAATTGAGGGGGTATTTGACGTGAATACAGTTATGAATTTTTTGGAAAAGCATTTTATGCCAGTTGCCAATAAGATTGGTAGCCAACGTCATTTATTAGCAATTCGTAATGGATTAATTTCGATTATGCCATTAACGATTGTCGGTTCTATTTTTGCAATTTTTCTAAATATTCCAATTAGTGGTTACGACGAACTTATAGCACCGATTCGTCCAGCTTTGGATATTCCGTTTCGATTTACTATTGGGGTAATGGGACTTTATGCAGCATTTGCAGTTGCTCATTATCTTGGATCTTCTTATAAGGTAGATCCGTTAAGTGCTGGATTATTAGGGACATTAGGTTATCTGATCAGTGTCGTTAATCCAATTCAATTGACAAAAGATGTTGGTGGCATGTCTGCCGGTAGATATATGTCGATTGGAGATATTAGTTCTACCAGTTTATTTGGTGCTATTGTGGCTGCTTTGATTTCGGTTGAAATTTATCGCTTCTTTATTCAACATAAAATTACGATAAAATTGCCTGATTCTGTACCACCGGCTGTCTTGAAATCATTTGAAGCTTTGATTCCAGCTTTTGTAATCATGGTTTTGTTCTGGGGATTACGTTACGGATTAAAATTTGATATTAACAGTGCTATCACTGCACTAGTTCTACCACTGAAAAGTTTACTAGTAGGTAATAGTCTAATTGGTGGTTTGATTACTATTTTCTTGATTCAACTATTTTGGTCATTTGGTATTCATGGAGAAAATGTTTTGGGACCAATTCTGAGACCAATGTGGGATGCCGCTATTTTGGAAAATATGGATGTATTTGCTAAAACTGGTAACGCACATAACTTACCAAATTTATTTACGGAACAATTTTTCCAATGGTTTGTTCAAGTCGGCGGTTCAGGTACTACGATTGCTTTAGCAATTTTGTTCTTAACTTCTCGTTCTAAGTTTGTTAAACAAATGGGTGGATTGACTATTATTCCTGGTGTCTTCAATATTTCTGAACCATTAGTATTTGGTACACCAATTGTGATGAATCCAATTTTAATAATTCCATTCATTGTTGCACCAATGGTACTAACAATTGTTTCATACATTGCTACAGTAACTGGCTTAGTTCCAATGATGATGGCTAAACTTCCATTTACATTATTTGGCCCATTAGGAGCTCTGTTGAGTACTAATTGGAGTATTCCAGCTGCTATTTTAAATGTGGTTAATATTTTGATTGCACTAGTAATTTATTATCCATTCTTTAAAATCTTTGAAAAGCAACAGTTAGCTAATGAAGCTAAAGAATTAGAAGAAGAAGCTCAAAAACAAGAAAATACTGGTGTTGTTGGTGTAGAAAACTAAATTTTGAGGATGAAAATATGTCAGTTTATCGTATAGTTAAATCTGCCGAAGAATCGGATTTTTATAATTTAACTCTATATGCTTTTAATCGTGCAGATACAGCTCAAAGACAAAAGTTTTTTAAAAAGTTATTCGAAAATAGTTATGCTTATGGAGCTTTTGATCAGGACCACATTCAAAGTGGATTCTTGAGTATTCCTTTTGTGTCACAATTAGGAATTGATAGATTCAAAACTTGTGGAATTAGTTATGTTAGTAGCTTACCTGAAAGTTCGGGAAAAGGTCATATAACGAAATTAATGGGAAAAATGTTTGAGGATATGGACGATGAAGGCTTTGATGTCTCTTATTTGGCACCTTTTTCTTTTCCATTTTATCGTCGATTTGGTTATGAGGAAGTCTTTGATCGGGCATCTTATCACGTTCAAAACATTGATTTGCCAAAATTTAAAATGCCAGAACATATAATGAGTCCTGAGTTAAGAATAAAAAGGTATCCATTAAGTGAAGGACTGCAGTACATAAAATCTTTTCACAATGCACATCCCTTTAGTCATAGTGGAGGGATTTTGAGAAATAATTGGTGGAGTGAGTACTTAGTCTTGAAACACACTTGGGAAATAGCTATTTGTTTTAAAAATGAACGTATCTGTGGGTATGTAATTTTTACCAGAAATCAAAATACTAACTTTGTAGTTAATGAGTTATTTTATGATTCAAATCCGGCACTTTTTAAATTACTTTCCTTTATTGGACAATATAGAACGGCATATAAGTATTTCGACTATGTCTCAGGTGATCCACGACCAAAGATGGATATTTTTCCGGATCCTCATGAGAAGAAAACTCTAACTGTCTCGATTAAACCATATATGATGGCTAGAATAATCAATCTTCAAAGATTTTTGACTAATTACCATGTTTCAGAAGATATCAATGACCAATTTTTAATAAAGATTGTTGATCAATTTATCGAAAAAAATAATAAAGTTTGGGAAATTGAAATAAATAATGGAATTATTTCAATTAATTCGAGCTTCGAAACAAGTTATGATTGTGTGATTTCTATTCAACGTCTAACGCAAATTTTATTTGGCTACAAAAAGCCATCGGAAATTTTTGATTGGGATTTGAATGGCAGTGCAATCAATCACTTGAATAATTTAAGTAAAAAGAATTTAGTTCCTATGCTTTGGGACTATTTTTAAAAAAATGTCCGAAAAAGGTTATCAAAGCTTTTTTCGGCTTTTTTAACTAGAGAGGTGTAAATATGGCACAAATTTTATATCAAAAGGTAGCTGATGATATCAAAAAAAATATTTTATCCGGTTTTTATGAAGTAGGAAATCTGATGCCGACGGAGCATGATCTGGAAGAAAAATATGGCGTTAGCAAAATTACGGTTCGAAAGGCAGTCGATCAACTAGTTGCAGAAGGATACATTGCTAAGAAAAGTGGTATCGGAACTAGAGTAATTAGTAACGACTTGTTTAATAAACTTTCAAAGGCTAAATCGTATTCTTCAATTGTAAATGATAAAGGAAAGTTAACAAAAGAAGTACTGGAAATAAAGTATGTGAAATTAAAGGACACGCCAATAAATCAGACGCTAACAGAGCCAGTTTTATATATCAGACGGCTTTATCTTCTGGATGGAAAACCTTTTATTATTGTTAACCACTATATTCCAAAAGTAATAGTTAATATTCAAAAAGATGAATTGCAGAATAAATCATTGTATAAATTTTTAAAGGATAATGGAAAAAATATAAATAGTTTCAAAGATGAATTTACAGCTGTTAATTTGGATAAAAATGAAAAACAACTTTTGAATAAAAAAGATACTTTAGCTTTAAAGCGAATCCGTCGTGGTTTTGACAAAAAAGACGAATTAATTGAATATACGGAATCCATATACGACAGTAGTAAAATGCCGTATGAAATCGAATATGAAATTTAATATTTTTATTTAACCGTTTACATCATAACATTATAATGTTATGATTTTATCGAAAAGAAAGAAGGGATTATAAATATGGATAACTTAGTAACGTTTTTAAATGCAAAGATTTTACCGTTTGCCAATAAAATGGGAAACCAAAGGCATATGACGGCTATTAGAAAGGGAATTATTTCAACTTTACCATTGACGATTGTGGGTTCATTTTTCACATTGATCAATAATATTCCGATTGATTCCGTTGCTAATGCTCTTGCCCCTTATAAAGAAATATTAGATATACCTTTTAGATATACGGTTGGTATTTTAGCTTTATACGCAACCTTTGGAATTGCTTCATCACTAGCTGAAAGTTATAAGCTTGATAAATTAACTAATGGTGTTTTAGCAGTTTTAGCATTTTTAGTTTCAACTGCTACACCGATTCACGTTTTAGAAAATGTTAAAGGTGTAATTGATGCTGGTAGATATATAAATATCGCTAACTTGAGTGCTTCATCACTATTTGCTTCAATTGTTACCGGACTCTTGACCGTTGAAATTTATAGATTCTTCAAAGAAAAGAATATTACGATCAAAATGCCTGATGGAGTTCCACCAGAAGTTTCCAATTCATTTGTGGCTTTGATTCCAGCAGCCTTCATTTTGATTTTCTTCTGGTTAATTCGTAACGTTTTAGGTTTCAACATTGCAACATTTTTAAGCATGATTTTGATGCCATTGAAAGGTGTCTTAGTTGGTAACAGTTTGTTTGGTGGTTTACTAACAATTTTCTTAATTACAGGCTTTTGGACATTAGGTATTCACGGTGCTGCCATCATGGATCCGATTATCAGACCTTTCTGGGAAATGTCTATTGCTCAAAATATGAGTGAATTCGCAGCTGGTACTAGTGCAAATCATCTTTCTACAATTTTTACAGAACAATTCTTACAATGGTTCATTTGGATCGGTGGTGCCGGTGGTACGTTGGCATTAGTAACTTTGTTCTTGTTCTCTAAATCAGCTTACTTGAAAGATCTAGGAAAACTTTCCTTCCTACCAGGATTGTTCAATATTAATGAACCAGTTGTTTTCGGTGCTCCAATTGTTATGAATCCAATCTTAGGTATTCCATTTATCGTTGGACCTCTTGTCACTGGTACTTTGTCCTACATTTTGACCATTACCGGCGTAGTTCCAATGATGATGATGAGATTACCTTTTACCGTTCCTGGACCAATTGGTGCTTTGATGAGTACTAACTGGAGTATCCCAGCATTTATCTTAACTTGTGTGAACTTCATCATTGATTTAGCAATTTACTATCCATTCTTCAAAGTTTTTGAAAAGCAACAACTAGCAAAAGAAAATAATAATAAATAAGTGATTTGAGGGTGATTATATGATAATTTTTCTACTAATTTTGGTTTTCTTCTTAGGATCAGAGATTTCAATTCAAAAAGGTTTCTATCCTAAGTTTTTAAAGAAATTAACAGCTGGAAAATTAATTATGTTCTCCCTAGGCACGTTATTAGGACTGGCAGCAATTAGTTTCTTCATTAAAGATGCTGTAATTCTATTACTTTTAGGAACAATTTATTTCTCAGTTATCATTTCAAATCATTACATGAACGGATTTTCTAAAATGGAAAGAGGTAGAAAAATATGACCAAACGCACTTTAGGAGTTTCTCTTTATCCTGATCATAGTAATTTGAATGAAGATAAAGACTATTTGAAATTAGCAAGTAAGTATGGATTTTCAAGAATCTTTATGAGCATGCTAGAAGTTTCTGAAGGTAAGGAAAAGGTTGCAGCCAAATTTAGTGAATTGATTAATTTTGCTAAAGAATTGGGCTTTTCAACAACTTTAGATATTGCACCGAATATTTTTGATCAACTAGGAATCTCTTATGATGATTTAAGTTTTTTCCATGATTTAGGCGCTGATTCTATTAGATTGGATCAAGGATTTGATGGTCAAAAAGAAGCGTTGCTTTCATTTAATCCTCAGAATATGAATATTGAATTGAATATGAGTAATGATGTTGCTTACTTAAATAATATTTTAAGTTATTCGGCCAATAAACCCTTTATTCAAGGCTGCCATAACTTCTATCCACAGCGTGGAACCGGCTTGCCACTGAAATTCTTCGAAAGTGCTTCAAAGAGATTCAAACAACAAGGGATAGATACAGCCGCTTTCATTACTTCTCAATCAGGAAAAATTGGTCCATGGGACATTAACGATGGTCTGCCAACACTGGAAATGCATCGTGATTTGCCTGTAGAAGTTCAAGCTAAGCATCTATTCGCTACTAACTTGATTGATTGTGTAATCATTGGGAACGCTTATGCCTCGGAAGATGAACTGAAGAGACTGGGAACGATCAATCGTTACCAATTAACCTTCAATATATCTTTAACGAAGGATGTTAATGATGTGGAAAAGGAAATTTTACTAAATAATCAACACGTTAGACGTGGTGACATTACAGATTTAGTTATTCGTTCTACAGAAGTTAGGAAGAAGTATAAAAATGATGAGAATCCAGTCAGTGGTACTCACGAATTCAAACGTGGCGATGTTGTGATTGGAAACAATAATTTCGGTAAATATAAAAATGAATTGCAAATAGTTTTACAAGATCACGTAGATGACCGTAAGAATAAAGTGGCTGAGATAAAAGAAGATGAACTATTCCTTCTAGATTATGTTGGACCATGGGATAAGTTTAAATTTGAGGAGTGATTTTTTTGACGACGGTTTATATAAAGAATGGTAAAAATGAAAAAGAGGAACCGATTGAAGTTTTGATTGAAAATGAAAAAATCAAAGCTGTGGGTTCCAATCTAAATGCTGAGGCTGACCAAGTAATTGACCTTCACGGAAATTCCTATGTCAGTGCTGGATGGATTGATGATCATACTCATTGTTATGAAAAATTATCACTCTATTATGATGATCCAGATGAAGATGGGTACAAAACTGGTGTTACGACAGTAATCGATGCCGGATCAACTGGTGCTGATAATATCGGTGATTTTTATAAAATTACTAGAAATAAAAAAACAAATGTTTTTGCAATGATTAATATTTCTAAAACAGGGATTTTGGCTCAAGATGAATTGGGAGATATGTCACGTCTCCAATTTGAACCATTCCAAAAAGCAATTGATGATTATCCAAACTTTATTATTGGCATGAAAGCTAGAATTAGTAAGTCAGTTGTCGTAGGCAATGGTGTAAAACCTTTAGTTGTAGCTAAGGAATTCCAAAAAAAATTGGATAAAGATTTACCATTGATGGTGCACGTGGGAACTAATCCACCTGAATTATCAGAAATTATGGATATTATGGAAAACGGGGATATTCTTACACACTGCTTTAATGGAAAAGCTAATGGAATTTTAAATTCTGATGGTTCAATTAAAGATTTCGTGATTAAAGGAATTGAAAAAGGAATCATTTTTGATATCGGACATGGAACGGATAGTTATAATTTTCATACGGCTGAAACAGCTACAAAGAACAAAATTGCTCCTCAAAGTTTGAGTACGGATATTTATCATTCAAATCGTGAAAATGGTCCAGTTTACAATATGGCCACATGCATTGAAAAAATTCTCCATCTAGGCTATACATTAGATCAAGTATTGCCTATGATAACTACTACTCCAGCTAAGAATTACAAATTAAATTCTAAAGGTAAATTAGCTGTAGGAATGGATGCAGATGTAACAATCTTTAATGTTGAAAAAGGTAAGGAAGAACTAACAGATTCTAATGGTTTCAAACGAACAGCTGAGAAATTAGTAAAACCTTTGTACAGCATTATTGGCGGAAAAACTTATTCTATAGGAGACTAAAATGGATATTTACGAGAAATATAATTTAAAGCGTGTTATTAATGCAGACGGAAAAATGACGATTCTAGGAGTTTCTAAAGTTTCGGATGAAGTTGTTGCTGCTCAAAAATTAGGAGCACAAAATTTCTTTGAAATGTCAGATCTTTTAGTTCAAACAGGTAAGTATTTAGCCAATTTAGAAGGTAGTGAGGATGCTTTAGTAGTCAATTCGGCATCTGCAGGTATTGCGGAAACGTTAGCTGGAATTATTGGACAAGGAAGTAAATATCATGTTTATCATCCTTATACTGATAAGATTTCTAAGCGAGAAGTTATCTTACCCATGGGGCACGACGTTGATTATGGAACTCCAGTTGACGTAATGATGAGTGTAGCTGGAGCAAAGATGATTCCAGCCGGTTACGCCAATATGTGTTCACCTGAACATATTGAGATGCAAATCACTGATGAAACGGCAGCTATTCTTTATATTAAGAGTCATCATACAGTTCAAAAGAGTATGCTTTCTATTCCTGAAGCAATTGAAGTAGCTCATATACATAACCTACCGTTAGTATTAGATGCCGCTGCTGAAGAAGATTTATTCAAGTATTTGAAGATGGGAGCCGATGTTGTCATTTATAGTGGTGCCAAAGCTATTGAAGGACCAGCATCAGGCGTTATCTTTGGAAAAGAACAGTATATCAGATGGGCACGAATGCAAGGTGCAGGAATTGGCCGTGCAATGAAAATTGGAAAAGAAAATATTATTGGTTTAACTACTGCAATCACTAAGTATTTGGCTGATGGACCAGAAACTGGTGAAGCAATGAAGGCTCGTTTGAAACCATTTATTGATAAATTGAGTACAATTTCTAATCTTAAAGTAAAAATGATTCAAGATGCCGCGGGGCGTGAAATTTATCGTGCTGAAGTTATTCCAACAGGTGATATTACGGCCAAAGAAATTTGTGATCAGTTACGTAATGGTAAGATAGCCATCTATGCACGTGAGTATCGAGTAAATGAAGGAATTATCGAATTTGATATTAGATCTGTTAATGAGGATGAGATGGATCAAATTGTTTCAAGACTAAACGAAATCGTTGGGGGAAACTAACCATGAAATTATTACCAAATTATTTAGAGAATGGTATTTGTTTAAATGTTTTAGCTAACTCAGTTCAAAATGCTAAAGATTGCTATGAGGCAGCACAAGGCCATGTTGTTTTAGGCGTTCTAACTAAGAACTATCCTAGTGACGAAGCTGCCATTGAAGATATGAAAAAATATCAAACAGAAATCGACAATGCAGTTTCCGTCGGATTAGGTGCTGGTGACCCTAATCAAAGTGGAATGGTAGTGAGAGTATCCAAAGTGATTCAACCACAACACGTTAACCAAGTTTTCACAGGTGTAGGAGCTTCAAGAGAAGCTTTAGGGCAATCTGAAACTATTGTTAATGGGCTTGTATCACCGACTGGTAAGGTTGGAGTAGTGAATATTGCCACTGGTCCTTTGAGTAGTCAAACAACGCCTACTGAAGTTCCAATTGAAACAGCAATTGCTTTACTTAAGGATATGGGTGGTTCATCAATCAAATTCTTCCCAATGAAAGGTCTTACTCATGAGGAAGAATACAAAGCTGTCGCCAAAGCATGTGCAGAAAATGATTTTGATCTTGAACCAACTGGTGGAATCACGTTAGATAATTTTGAGGAAATTGTCAAAATTGCTGTAGATGCCGGCGTTAAGAGAATTATTCCACATGTATACAGCTCAATCATCGATAAAGAAACAGGTGATACTAAGCCAGAAGATGTTGCCAAGTTATACGAAATAATCAAAAAGTTTTAGAGGTAGGAAAATGAATATTTTAGCATTTGGTGAAGCAATGTTACGCTTTACAGTTGCTGACAAGATGATGCTTGAACAAAATAATCATTTGACGGTAAGTACTGTTGGTACTGGTGTTAACTTGCTTAGTAGTTTATCGCATTTTGGCTATGATACAGCTTTATTAACCGTTTTGCCTAATAATCCAGTCGGGAAAATGGCTGCTTCAGATTTACGAAAGTTAGGTATTTCTGATAAAAAGCTGATTTTTGATGGTAAGAGTATGGGCAGTTTCTTTGTAGAATTAGGACATGGTCCAAGACCGGAACGAGTAACGTATCAAGATAGATTATCTAGTTCGTTTTGTGAATTCAATGTGAATGGATACAATTTTGAAAAAGCTTTGGCTGGGGTGGATGTAGTTCATATTTGTGGAATTGCTTTGAGTTTAACCGAAAACACAAGAGAAGCTGCACTAACTTTAGCTAAACAAGCGCATGAAAATGATAAAATTGTTTGTTTTGATTTTAATTATCGTGTGAGTCTAAATGAAGAAAATAGTCATGAGGTAATGAAGAAACGCTACCAGGAAATGCTGCAATATACGGATATTGTTTTCGGCAGTCGTCGTGATTTAACTGATCTATTGGATTATCCTAAGTCAGATGATCAAGAGCTATTCCAGCAATTTTGTAAGGACTATCAAATTAGTTTCTTTGCGGGTAGCAAGCGACTATTTAAAGATGATAAGAAGTATTTTGAGGGCTTTATATATCATTCAGGGAAAATTTATGAATCTGCTCCTAAAGATTTGAATATTTTGGATCGTATTGGTAGTGGTGATGCATTTGCCAGTGGTGTATTGACCGGTTTATTTGAAAAATGGGATTTCGATGATACTTTGGAATTTGCCATCGCTAATTCAGTTTTAGCGCAAGCTTCTATGAATGATTCACCTATTTTTACAAAAGAAGATGTTTTTAATTACATTGATAGCCAAGGTAATAATGATTTAATTAGATAAAGTGAATATAGCATTCCTTCGGGAGTGCTATTTTTTTGTAAATTTTTTCACATAATTATTTTGATAAGTAAATAGATTCTAAACCACTTGAAACCGTTTACCTAGTGATTGTTATCACGTATTATCAAAGTATAGAAAACGCAAAGGAGATTAAAATAATGGCTAAAAAGATTGTTGCCGTCACCGCGTGTGCTGCGGGAATAGCACACACTTATATGGCTGCTGAAGCAATTGAAAAAGCAGCCAAGGAGATGGGCTATGAGGTTAAAGTCGAAACTGATGGTGCCATGGGTGCTGAGAACAAGTTAACGGATGAAGATATTGAAAATGCCGACCTTGCAATTATCGCAGCTGACATCAAGATAGATCCAATTCGTTTTACGGGGAAGAAATTATTGATTGCCAGTTCAAATGATGCAATCAATGATGGAAAAGCTTTAATCGAAAAAGCTGAAAAAGAAGCAACTATTTTTGGTAAAAAAGGTAGTAAAGTTGGTAAGATTCAAATTGGTAACAATAAGGAAAAGACGACCTTCTTTACTCATGTTATGAGTGGTATTTCATATATGATTCCAATGGTTATTGCCGCTGGATTAATTTTAACTATAGCGAACTTATACGCTTTCCAAAAGGATGATTTGGGAAGAATTGTTAAATGGGGATTTGATACCAAAACTTCAATGGGTATGTTGATGTCTAACTTGTTCCAAGTCGGTCAAGTTGGATTTAAATTAATGATTCCACTATTTGCTGGATTTGTTGCAATGTCAATTGCTGATAAACCTGCTATGGCTCCTGCAATGATTGGTGCCTATATTGCTAACGATGCAGAATTATTACATGCTAAAGCTGGTGGTGGTTTTATTGCTGCATTATTGGTTGCATTTATTGTAGGTTACTTCGTTAAGCTATTGAAGAAAATCAAATGGCCAAAGATTTTCCAACCAATTGTTCCAATTATGATTATTCCTGTTATAGCGACATTGTTTATATCGTTGGTCGTCTTTTATGTAATCGGTCAGCCTATTGCTGCAGGTATGGACGCTCTTTATTCTTGGTTAAATTGGGTAAATAGTCATTCAAGCAGTGCTCCAATTATTCTAGGTGCTATTATTGGTGCCATGATGGGATTTGACTTAGGTGGTCCTGTTAATAAAACTGCTTTGATTTTCGGTACTGCCGTATTTACTGATACGATGGCAAAATATGGACCAATGCATGCTAACTTTGTTCCACAAACTGCTTCTCAGGCTGCTATTTCGGTTGCTCCACTTGGTGTTTGGTTAGCTACAATTATTTGGAAGAAGAAATTCTCTAAGGATGAAAAAACTGCCGCTAGTGCTGCATTAGGTATGGGATTAGTTGGTGTTACTGAAGGTGCTATTCCATTCGTTGCTGCTGATCCTATTAGAATGATTATTGCCAACGTAGCCGGTTCTGCTGTTGCGGGTGGATTAGTAGCTGCAACGGGATGCAAGTTTTATGGAGGAATTGGATCACCATTAGGAACTTTCATTGGATATATTGAACAACCAATTCCGTTTATTACATGGATTCTTTGTGTATCAGCCGGAATTGCTGTTACTGCTTTGATAATTGGTTTAACAAGAAGTGATGCAGTTATTGAAGCTGCTAAGAACGTAGAAGAATAAGGTGTAGATATGGATAAAGAGATTTTTAATATAGAAAATATTTTTTATGATCAAGCAAGTACAACTCAAGATGAGGCTTTTAAGAGTATTGGTCAATTTGTGGCTGAAAAAGGATATAGTAATTCGGCTGATGATTTTTATAAAGGCTTAAAAGCCCGTGAGGTAGAATCGACCACTGGATTCAAAGATGGGATTGCCATTCCGCATAGTAATGATGACAGTGTGATAAAACCCGGATTATTCTTGATTAAGTTTTCCAACGGAATTGAATGGGATGCACTGGATAAAAAGCCTATCAAGGTAGCTTTTGTTTTGAGCATTCCTAAGAATGGCTCAACAGAACATTTGAAATTATTAAGTAAAATTGCTAGAAAATTAATGGATGATGAATTTAGAACCTCAATTTTGGAAAATGATGATAAAAATATTTTATCTGATGCCATAGATCAAATTTAACTCAAAAGGGGGGATAATAGTGTCCCTCTTTTTTATTTAAGAAAGGAAATAGTATGAAAAGAGTACATGTAATTCAACATACACATTGGGATTTTGAATGGTATTTCACTCGAAATGAAGCAATGATTCAATTTGTTTATCACATGGATGAGGTTTTTGAGTCATTAAGAAAACAAGTTGTAGATTATTATCTTTTAGATGGGCAAATGAGCATTTTAGATGATTACTTAGATGCCTATCCAGAAAAAAAGGCAGAACTTCAGAAATGGGTTCGAGCAAAACGATTGTTTATTGGTCCCTGGTATACACAAACGGATGAGCTAATAGTAACTGGTGAATCTATCATTAGAAATTTGAGTTTAGGGATGAAATTGGCTGATGAACTGGGCGGTAGTCAAAAAATTGGTTATCTTCCAGATTCATTTGGTCAAGGAGCCGATATGCCTAAAATTTATAATGGTATGGGAATCCATGATGCTGTTTTTTGGAGAGGACTTCCTAAAGAAAAAACCAGTAATCGAGAATTTAATTGGCAATCAGAAGATGGTTCTAATGTGACGACAATTAATATTAAAGATGGATATTTTGTTGGCGTCGGATTGATTGAAAATGATGATGCAGAAGAAACTATGAAAACAGTAGTTGCTGATACATCGTTAGATGATATTGCTTTACCAGTTGGTGGAGACCAACGTTATGTTGATTACAATTTAAAAGATCGGATTAATTTTTATAACCGAGAATTAAAGGATAAAGACGTCACATTATTTGAAAGTAATTATCCAAAATTATTCAAAGAAGTTAATAAACAAAAGTCTAATCTTGATACTGTTTCCGGAGAATTTATAACTAGTTCAGTTTCTAAAATACATCGTTCGATTTATTCTTCAAGATACGATCAAAAGTATTTAAATGATAAAGTTGAACGGAGGATGATTTATCAGCTAGAGCCACTTATGGCAATGGCAGATAGAATTGGAATACCATACAAAAAATCATTATTAGATAAAATTTGGAAATTGATTGTTCGCAATCATGCTCACGATAGTGCGGGGGGATGTAATAGCGATAAAACTAATCAAATTATCTTGGAACGTCTGAGAGAGGCCGACCAATTATCATATTCAACTGTAGATTATTTGGTTAGAAAAATTTCTGAATCTGAACAAAATAAAAAACCAAATGATTTGACATTCTTTAATACACTGCCGTATCCAGTGCAGAAAAATGTTCATTTTCAAATTTCCTTAAGTGAAAAAAATTTTGAAATTTTTGATGTAGATAAGAAAGTAAATATTGATGTGCTCAAGGTTACTAAACAATATTGTGGTCAAATAAAGCGTGATGAATCACAATACGATCCAAAAGACTATTATTATATTTTTGACTGTATAGCAGATGTTACTTTACCAGCCTTGGGATGGAAGACTTTGACAGTCAAGCCGTTGTCAGGTGGGTTAGTAGCTCTTGCGGATTTAAGAGAAACTGTCGTTGAAAATGATGATTTTGAAATTGAATTTGACGGTCAAAAGCTAAATTTATTAAACAAGAGAAATCAACGAAAAATTGCTAATTTCATAAAAATTGTGGATGATGGTGATGAAGGGGACACTTATGATTATTCCCCAGCATATTCGGATAAAAAATTTGATTTAAATTTTGATAAGGCTAAAGTTACTTGCCAAAATGGGAAGTCCTTCAAAGCCATGAAATTAGTTGGGGAATGGAAACTACCTAATAATTTGAAGTAATCAATCACCCATTGCAATCCAATTACAATACTAGTGAGTAAGGACCCTACCACTGAAATAACAGCCATTAGGATTAAAAAAACACCCAAGTAGTAGATTGCCTTGCCATGTGTCATCGACCAACTACGTCTAATAGCCACTTTGATTGGTTTATTTTCAAAAATCATCAGCGGAAAAACGAACAACCAACGCAAACCAATATAAACAACCAAGAAGTAAACGATAATTAATAAAATGGCTAGCGGCAAATGTTCTTGGATTAACCAATCAAGAATAAACTGGGGAATTTTAACCTTATTTAGAAGGGTTGAAGAAATTCCTAATGTTCCAAAAGGTGTAATGATTAAAAAATATAGTAAAAAGAATCCAAAAGCCTTAAAAGGTAAGCCCAAAACGTTCTTGGAAACACGTTTCAAATATTCCCACCAACCAAGGCTGGCCTTGGATTTGATTGCTTGAAAACTAATTAACAGAAATGTAAATTGTGTGAATACTAATAATAAAATTAATAGTAATAAAATTATTAAGCCAATAACTACCAAAGGTTTCTTGGTAATTAGATACAAAATATTTGTATAAGAGATATATTTGACGTTGCCGAGGAAAATTATCCCGTTGGCTAAATAATTTAAAATTGGTACAAAAATATAATTTATGAATAATTGTATTAGAATAATTATTTGACTATATTTCCAAAAATAACGCCAAAAATTGTGATTCTGTTCCCGAAATTCGGAAAATATTCCCATATTGCTTTCCCCCAAAATTGATGCATACTTAATTATTATATAATGAATTTTCAATAAAGGACTGAGTAATTATGAAGATGGGTTTGTATCATCAACCATTTATGGCTATTAAGGATGGAACTAAGAAAATTGAGGTTAGATTGAACGACGAAAAGCGGTCGCAGTTACGTGTGGGGGATGAGATTGAATTTACTGACTTAGACACCGCTGCAACTATTCGAGTGGAAGTCTTAGCTTTAGAAAAATTTTCTACTTTTAAAGAATTATTTGCTAAGTACTCAGGAAAAATCATTGGTAGTCCGGATGATGAATCAATTACAGATTTGGATCAGGAGAATCAAAAAATCTATTCTAAAATACGCGAAGAAAAATATGGAGCTTTGGCAATCAGAATACAATTATTAGGTGGCTATCATTAATATGTTCGTATCATTTTTATAAAAATATGTTCGCTTAATCTGAGCCCATGCAACAATATTCCTATATTACAATATTAATGTAGATTTGATTAATGAAATATTGGAATATAGGAGATGAAAGTATGCAAAAAGGGTATAAAATTATTAAGAGAATTTTGATAATTGCATTTTTTATGTTGCTTACTTTCTTAGGTTCAACTTTAACAACTGTTAAAGCAGCTGATGCAGACGCCGCAAATGTTGACAGTGACATTACTTGGAATAGTTCACCCAGCTCGTATTCTTCTATGCAATTGATCAATATTGGTGGGCAATTGGATTTAGGATATACGTTCGGATTAGCGCAAGACACTAATGGAAATGTTTTTACCCCTAATTCTGCAGACGGTATGGTGAAAACTAACAACGATGATACCGTTACTAAAGATTCCGTTATTGCTGGTGCAAATAATATTTATAATACAAAAATGAATGTCTTTTTGCGAAATAATCAAAGTTATGTCGGAGCAATTTTCCAAGGTACGCATACTAGTTCAGTATTGAGTGATCGGACACAACAAGTTTCAATGACTTCACCCGATTTTTTGATTGTGCCGACTACGATGCCTTCAACAGTAACGGCTAAGGATTATTCTTTGTTGTCTAATATGACTAATAAGAAAATTTATACAGGGACAGACAAGAATGGTCATTTGGCATTGAAAATAGTAGGTGACTTTGTCCGTGGAACGGGAACTGGTAATAACGCTTTTGACTTAAAGGCTGAAATTCTATTGCGAGCTTCACCAACTAATTCGGCTGATATTCAAAGAAAATTGTACTTAACGAATAATTCTGATCGAACACAGAGTTTCCAAGTTATGTTTGGTGAAGATACGAAATTAAGTAATAATGACCGTGTTTCTATTAAAGATTTGGGAACGAGCAACGGTCTATATATTGAAGATGGTAGTTATAAGTTAATGGTTACTAATCAATTACCATATGGTTTTGACCAATATGCTGGACAAGAATTTACCTCTGGTTCAATGAACTGGGCCAAAGGGTTCGCCAAAGATGGTACTGGTGCTGAATCCAAAGGTTATGCATATGGTGCCAGTATCACTGGAACTGGTCTAATTGACTCAAGTTATACTTTGAAATGGAATCCCACTACTTTAAGTAAAGGTGAATCATCTCAATATGGTTCAACGATGGGTGTCACAGCCAATCCATATGCCTTGCCAGTCGTGTCGAAAAATTATACTAATGAAACGACTAGCGATGGAAAAAATAATGTTAACGATAAGCTTAAATTTAATTTGAAAGTTAAAAATAACGGTTATGGCAGTCAGTGGACTTATAAAACACTAAAAGATAAAATTCCTGATGGTTTACAGCTTGATCCAAATTCAATAACTTTAACTAATAACGATGGTGTAACGACTACTATACCAGCAGATGATTATGATGCAACGACGAAAACGCTGACTATTCCTCCGGCTTTAGTTTTGAGTGATGGGCAAGAAGCAACGATTAGTTATGAAGCAACTATCACCAGAGAAGCTGGAGGTAAGACAATTACCAATACCGCTGATTTTACAGGTCATGATACCAAAACAGACGACAAGACGTATAATGCATCGGTCGATATCGAAGTGGAAAAACCGAGTTATAATTTTGATTTCACTAAAGAGGTTAAGAATGTAACCAATGGGGAGACTGACTTCAAAGATAGTACCGATGCTAAAATTGGTGATACGGTTGAATACCATATTTACTTTGGTGTAACATCCGATAGTACACAATCCTTAGCTACCGGATCAAAGTTGGTAGAGAACTTACCGACAGGACTAGAGCAAGATGGCAAGGCAACTGTTAAAGGCCCAGATGGTTATGTTTATGAATCACCAAATATTGGTACAGGAATTGCAGAAGTGAAGCCAGGTGAGAACTTAACAATTGATTTTAAAGCCAAAATAACCGGGGCCGCAATTGGGCAAATTCATAACACCGTTACGATTACGGGTGGCGTTACAACGCCTGGTAATGAAACAATTCCGACAATGACGTCTACCGATGCCATCGTAAACGTCCAAAAATCTAATGCTTTCACTTCAGTACCAAGTTTGATCGACTTTGGTTCTGTCAACCTAGCAGGGTCGTCGAAGACGATTACTAACGTTGCTACCAAGGGAGAATTAGTCGTCACACATCCCGATAGCAATAATTTCAACGTCAGTGTCGCTTATGACAATGATAATGAAGAAACTCAAATGAAGAATGCTAATGGCGATACACTACCAAGTGATAGTAGTGGCTTATTGTTCATCAAGCAAAGAGATAATTCCGAAAATGACCTAGGGACTTGGCAACCGCTGTTACCAACAGGGACCTTGATTCGTACCAGCGATTTCTCTGGATCACAACAATCACTTAACTTAACTAATTACGTCGGTGCTAACGATTGGCAAATGCAGTTGTCGCCAAATTCCACCGCGGGAACTTATAATGGAACGTTAACTTGGAGTATGAATGAATCGATTTAAAAAAAGGTTTGAGTAGTCTTTCGACTACTCAAACCTTTTTTAGTTTTTCAGCATAAATGAAACTGGATTAGTTTCATTCTGGTCATAGAAGATAAATTTGTCTGGACGATGGTGTGAGACAGTATATTCAAACATCGTTCCATCATTAGTAAATGAGTAATTAGTTACGATTGGGATGGCATTGTAAGTTTTCAAATCAAGGTATTTCTTGTCTTGCTCATTAGCTAGCCCAATTGTCAAAATCCTTTTAGTTGTGGCAATTGGCTCGTTTAATACATCTTTTAAATACTTGTAGATAGAATCTTGAGCAATGTTGATAGTTAAGTCTTTGACAACTTTTCGCATAAAATAATTCTCTTCCACAATATAATTATCCGAACCAATCGAACGAAGTCGTTTGATGTAATAAACGGGTGTACCAATCGGGAAGGTACTCTCTAATGACAATTTCTTGTCGACTTCAATTTCGTCGAAAAGTAAAACAGTTGTCTTAAATTTAATTTTATTACGATCCGCCATTTGTGAAAAAGAATGATTGCCATTTTTGATCAAATCGTTTTCTAAATGTGAATTGTAAATGACGATAACGCCCTTGCCACGAACACTTTGGACATAGCCGTCAGCACCTAATTTTTTAATGGCGCGACGTAAAGTATTACGCGAACAATTGTATTGAAGGACCAAATTTGTTTCTGAAGGCAGTTTGTCCTGATATTGAAATTCATCCTGTTTAATTCGATTCTTCAAATCAGCGTAAATCGAATCATATTTATTATTAGGAATAATATCCACCTCCAAAAATAGTTACATCTTTAATTATTGTCTATTTAATACTTTTTTACAAATCCAATTCATTAGCAAAATAAAGAAAGGCACTAGCGGTCCATGAGAATGACTTATCACGCAAACCGACACCAGTTTTAGCATCAAAATTTTCTGCGAAGCCATAATTTTTGACAGTTTGGCAGAATCTTGCTGCTATTTTTTTGGCCAAAGTATTTTCACCAGCATCTTTTAAAGCTTCATACATAATGACTGAAGATGGTCCCCAAATTGGACCCCGCCAGTATGCGTCGGACTGATATAACGGACTGTCGATTGCTTCAGTGGAAATCCCGAAGTCAGTAATAAAGTGTTGTTTTAAATCCGAGACAATAGCTTGTTTTTTAGATTTATCTAAATCAGGACTAATTATTAAGGAAACTAATGGCAATAAGCTTTGGGAAGCAATCTTTTTACCAGTGAACATCTCTTTTGCCACGGGTAATGAGGATTTATCAAAGAAATAGTTATTAAATTTTGCCAATAAAATGGCTTTTTTCTTTGACCAATATTCAATTTTTTCAACTTGATTAGTCTGTTCACTTAACTTGATCAAATAATTCATTGCAAAGATCAGGTAGGCGGATAAATCTGGAGAATCAACAACGGTATTACTACTGAAAACAGTGCTGTTGTCTTGTCCGCTGTCGTTTCCGTGGTCGTATTCGCAAATTCCATCTTCATTGGAATCTTTGAATTTCAAATAAAATTCCACTTGTTTGGCAATCCATTGATAAATTACGCGTAATTTTGGTTGATCAAACGTTTCTTTTTGAGACATTTTTTGAAAAATAAAGGCGTGAATTGGTGGCTTGGAGAAATTCCATCTGATGGTGGAGTCACTGACAGAACCAGGAAGTTGGCCATCTTGATCTTGATGATCAAAGACAACTTTCATCTGATCCCAAGCTAATTGATTGTCAACTCCGGCTAAGGCTAGAGCCATGAAGCAATGATCCCAACTCCAAACACCGGGGAATTTGTTATTGGAGGCGTAAATGGCTGATTCTTTCAAATTACCCAAAGGATTGACGATGGCTGACCAGAGGGTATAAATCGCATCAAGTTGAACATCTTTAAAACTAGTTTGAACAGGTTTGAATTGTTTAGCAAAACTGGTGAAGTTCTCTGATGCAATTTTAGTGATTGTTGAAAAATTGATATTTTCTTGAACAGGCTTGGCCATATTGGTCGGAATATCTTGGACGATTGCGAGAAATGACGAATCGTCTACGTTAGGCTTGATATCAATAATTGAACTATTATTTGCAGTTTTATTGCTACCAGTAGTATCAACTGAAAGGGATTGACTTAAATTAGCAATACCTTTAGAAGTGTAAATCAAATATTTAGTCAAATTCTTGTAACTGTTGACAATGTAGTACGGTGAGTTCTTCTTTCCTAATTTATAACTATATTCGAAATTGTATTTTGGATGTGCTTCGAAACGAATTCCCAGCTTAGCTTGACTATAAAATACTATTTTTTGAGCTGTATCAAAACAAATTTTGACATCCCCAAAATCGGTTTTCAATTCCAAGAGAGTGTGATTTTCTACAATTTTAAAGGGAATGGCTCTACCATTATGAGTGACGAGTATTTCTAAACTATCCATATTATTTTTGGAAATACCATGGAGTGATTGCAACCAAAGCCTTTCATCATGTCTAAAGATTGACATGTAAGCACCACGGTAACTAAAGGGAGTTAAATTTATATCCATATTTCATGCACCTACTAACTAAGTTAAACATCTTATTTAAATTATACTGTTATTATAGTATTTTGAATACGCATACATTATAACTTGTAAAACTAGTTTAAACAAGTTATACTATGTGTGTTCTTGAAAGTGCATACAAAATTTAGGGGAGATGATCTTATGGCTGATATGAAAAGTGACGTTACCAAAATCATTCAATACATTGGTGGCAAAGATAATATTGAATCGGCAACGCACTGTATAACCAGATTAAGACTCATTTTAAAGGACCAAAGTAAGGTCGACGATAAAGAATTAGAGAAACTCGATACTGTTCAAGGAACATTTTTGGCCGGTGGACAATTTCAGATTGTGATTGGCCCGAGTGTTCCGAAAGTTTATAACGAATTTATCAAGCAAACCGGAGCTAAATCTGAATCTGTTGAAGCAGTAAAAAGTGATGCCCGGTCCAAACAAAATTGGTTGCAACGGTTGGTTAGATTACTGGGAGATATTTTCATCCCTATCATTCCTGCTATTGTTGCTGCTGGTTTGTTAATGGGTATTAATAATGTTTTAAGTAATAAAGGAATTTTTTATCCCAACGCTTCATTTATTCAGATGCACGCCGAATGGAAAGGTGTTAACGACATCATCCAATTGATTGCTCAAACATCATTCTCATTCTTGCCAGCTTTGATCGGTTGGTCAGCGGTTAAAAAGTTCGGTGGTAATCCATTACTAGGAATCGTTTTGGGATTGATTTTGGTCAACCCAGCTTTGACTAGTGCTTACGATTACGCCTCACATCCCGCTGCTACACCAACCTGGAACCTCTTTGGTTGGCACGTTTCACAGGTTGGTTATCAAGGACAGGTTATTCCAGTCCTAGTGGCCGCCTGGATATTAGTTAAGCTGGAGAAGTATTTTGAAAAGCACATTCCGGATGCTTTGCAGCTAGTTTTAGTTTCTCCATTAACACTTTTGATTACCGGATTTGCCTCATTTCTAGTCGTTGGACCTGTCACAATGGCTGGTGCCAACTTGATTACTAAAGGTGTTGTTTCAGTCTTTAACGCCGTACCAGTTTTAGGTGGTGCGTTGTATGGATTCATCTGTGCCCCATTGGTTATCACCGGGATGCATCATTTGTTCCTCGGAGTTAACCTACAAATGGCCGGAACTTTAGGGTACGTAACACTTTGGCCAGTTGGTGAACCAGTTACAATGGCTCAAGGTGCAGCTTGTTTAGCCATGGCTTATATCTTTAGAAAGAATGCTAAAAAGAAGAACGTTGCCTGGACTAGTGGTTTGTCATCATTTCTAGGAATTACCGAACCCGCTATTTATGGTGTTAACTTGAAAAACAGATATCCATTCTTGGCCGTTATGTTAGCTGGTACCTTCGGTGGTGCCTGGATGGGCTTTTGGCAAGTTCGTTCAACCAGTGTCGGTGTTGGTGGTGTCTTGAGCTTCCTAAGTGTCTTCCCTAAACAATGGGGATTCTACTTAGCCGGCGAGATCATGACCTTCATTTTGACCATCGTTTTGACATTGTTGTTCTCCAGAACTAAATTGAATGCGGATAGAAAAGTCGGAACAGAAGAAACAGTTCATGATTTAAACGCCTTTGTCTCGGGTACAACAGAAGCAATTGAACAAGTTCCCGACGAAATGTTTTCAAAGAAACAATTAGGTGATGGCATTGCTATCAATCCTACAAGCGATAAGTTAGTTGCTCCGGCACAAGGCAAAGTAACAGTAATGATGCAAGGTAGCAATCACGCAGTCGGCTTAACTTTAAATGACGGAACAGAAATTTTACTTCATATCGGAATAGACACTGTCGATATGAAAGGTGATGGCTTTACACCATTAGTTGACGTCAACGAAAACGTCAAAGCTGGACAACCATTAATTAAATTCGATAGTAAGAAAATTAAAGCAGCTGGTCACAGTAACGTTGTGATCATGGCAATCACGAAACAATCCGATGATATCAAGACGATTGACTTCATGAAACCAAATCAAGAAGTCAAAGCCGGTAAGAGTATCATTGCTGATATTGCCCATGAAACAGCAACAGCAACTGTGACAGCATAAAAAAAGAGTTTGAATAAGTCGTAATGACTGTTCAAACTCTTTTTTTAATTTGCGTAGGGGTTTTCCCTAGCAATAATCACACGCAATCACACGCAATCACACGCAATCACACGCAATCACACGCAATCATTGGAGTTGATATCTTGTATTGACGGAAGCGCCCGTTACCAAGATAATATTTCTTTTTCGAAGACTTCTTAAAGCCAAAATGGTTTTGTTTGGAGTTAATTCGGTAAGACTTTCAATTTCAATCCTTTTAAGAGGTCTATTTTGTTCTTTCAATATTGTAATTATTTTGTGTTCGTTATCAGTAAAGTTTGCTTTATTATCGACAATATCATTTTCCCGTGACTTATAGTTCAGGTTAGGTAGAGAAACCTTAAAAAAGTTACTTCTTACAATAAATTCTGGTGAAGAATTGGAAGGGTCATAAGATTCCATAATCCTTCTAATTCCAGTGCCATAATTCTCAATGTATTTCATTTTATCTAAAATATGTATAAGTCTGGGATTTCTGGCAGCAGTGAGTCCTCCTTTGATATCATCTAATGTTAATCCATCTGGAATCCCTCCGGGAGAAAGGATTTCCGCTCTATTATCGAATAGTTCGATTTTGACATTAGAGCTTAGCATATAATCTCTATGAACCAATGCATTTATCAATGATTCTCTTAGAGCGGTATTTGGGTAGTCTTTTTGTTCTTGTCGTTGACCCTTGCCAGTTATAGTCGCACTTGTACGATTAATAAGTTTCAAATAACTTAGAATATCATCAATTTGTTTTGTGATGGGACCTTGGAACTCTCTTTTGTCCCTAAACCTCATAACATTATTTCCATCATAAACAGCCACTTTAACAATGTACGGATTTTGATCGCTAATCAATAAAGCAGCGTTATTATAGTTATTGTTGTTAATTAGTTGTAGAGACTTTTTATTAAAGTTTCTTGTTAGATTGTCAAAAATATTCTGAGCCATGTTGAAGGTTAAGGATTGGTTTGGAGAAATATTAGAATCAAATTCGTCATTTATTCCATATACTTGTTGCATTCTTCTGATCCTTTCATTTGTAGCTTTAACTGCAGAGCTTCCGTCTCTGATATAAACCCCGCTTGAATCGAAACCGTTTTTTGCAATTGCGTAAGGTTTGTTTCTTCCGGATCGTACTTTAACTGTGAAGACAGGTTCGTTTGGTAAAACTTCAATCAAACTATAAGGGATAGGATAAAAAGCTGTATTTATCCAGTTAGTTATTTTTTCTTCCCATTCATGACGGATTTCTGAATCGACTACCAGTTTTTCCTTTGTAGAGTCTTTAATTCCAAGATAAATATTGCTATTCAATGAAGCTAGGCGTGAATCTCTCGAATTCATTCGTGGGAGGTAAGCCTTCTCCTTTCTTATTAATATATTTGGTTTTGGATATTGAACTTCTTATATCACACCCTTATCACGGAATTTTGAACGCATGTTCGTATATAATAAATCTATAAAGATAAGGGGGGTGAAATGATGGAGAATAAAGCAGAATTTATGATGGGTTTGAAAATGAGAATCTATCCTAACAGAAAACAGGAGAGAATTTTCTGGAAGAATATTAATGTTTCTCGGTTTGTTTATAATAAGCTACTAGCTAACAGCTGGACTGACACACCTGTTTACAAGAATAAGTTAGATGAATTATATCCTATTCCGGAAAAATACTGGAAGTATAATAAAGATGGCAAATTGCTTAAATCTAGTACAGTCCGTAAAACAGGACTGGCTCGGATCACCAAAGATAAGTACCCATGGTTAGGCGACAAGGATATTGATAGTGATATGGTCAATAATGCTCAAGTTGCCTATAAATCGGCTTGGAACCTATTTAATAAAGCACACAAATCTGGTACTCCAAAATTTAAACGCAAGTCTAATCCAAATCAAGGTTACAGGACTTCCAATCACTATAGCTCATCTGCTGTTAAGAAAAACGGTGGTGTTCCATCTTTATACAATGGATCAATCAAATTCCTAGATAATAAACATATCAGGCTACCGAAAGTTGGTCGTATTAAGGTTAAATTACCAAGACGATTACCTATTAATCGATTAGTTAGAATAGCTACTGTTTCTATCAAGCATTTGCCAACTGGAGAATGGTTTGTTTCTTTCCTGTTAAAAAGTGATGAACCATTTAAAGAACAATTGCCTAAGACAAACTCTCGAGTTGGTTATGATCTAAATACTGAAAATTTTCTAACTGATAGTAACGGCAATACTATTGATAATCCTAGATTCTATCGTTCTATCAAAGGTAGATTAGCCAAAGAACAACGTAAGCTATCTCGAAGAGCTAGACGGGCTAAATCTGAGGGTAGAAAACTTTGGAAATCTAGGAACTATCAGAAACAACGAAAACTAGTAGCTAAACTTCACGCTAAGGTAAGAAATCAACGTAAAGACTTCCTTCATAAATTATCAACTACACTTATCAAAAACCACGATTTGGTAGTTGGAGAGAATTTGAAGAGCAAAAATATGTTGAAAAATCATGCTTTAGCTATGTCTATTTCAAATGCCGGTTGGAGAACATTTATTGGTATGTTGGAGTATAAAGCTCCAATGTATGGTCGTACTTTCGTTGAGGTTGATCCAGCCTATACTACTCAACAGTGCTGTGAATGTGAATTCAGAATGGGTACAGGGAACACTCATAAATTAACCCTAAATGATAGAGAATGGACCTGTCCTAATTGCAATGCTCACCATATTAGGGATTGGAACGCATCTAAAAATATCCTAGCAAAAGGCTTGATTGAATTAACTAAAACATTAACTGAAGATAGTCCAATATATAAATAAAAATATGGGCGTTTGGCAACTCACGTCCTAAGTTCTGGTAATTAGCGCATAAGACGTTATGATTCCGATTGTCTAAAAACATGAGATATTGTAATGCAATGCTTTATCTGAATAAGTTGTGACTAGTAATTAAGTAGTGATGAGCTACTTAGTGAAGTTCACAAGCCACTGACTTTAGTCATTGGTAGTTGACAAAACTTACTATTTCTCGTTTCAGATGGTTTGTTAAAGTTTCTTTATACTCGATATTGCCGTCTTTATTGTTCAATGTAGTCACTTCCTTCAGCTATTTAAGTAAGGCAATTATAGCATTTAGAAATTTTTTTCTGACGTTTTTGATGTTTTATTATTCGTAAAAGCAAAAAAGTTTGAACAAATGAAATGTTCAAGCTTTTTCTTTTATATAGAACTTGCTTGAGGAAATTGTGAGGGCTTTCCCTAGCAATTTCCTACGCAATCCTACGCAATCCTACGCAATCCTACGCAATCCTACGCAATCCTACGCAATCCTACAGAACCCCGTGAATCCTATTACATTAACGAGTCTTTGATATCGTGCAACAGATCTTCCGGATTCTCTATTCCGCAAGATAATCTGATCAAGGTTGGCGTGACACCGGCTTTGATGCGATCACTTTCTGGCATGCACGCGTGAGACATTGACCAAGGATAGGAGAGGATACTTTCAACTCCGCCGAGACTGACTGCGACGATGGGAATCGTGACGTTGTGGAAGAGTTGTTCAACTTGCTGTGCATTTTCTAACTCAAACGAAAGGACAGCTCCACCATTTTTGGCTTGTTTTTGATTGATTTCAAAGCCATCGTGAGTCGGTAATCCTGGATAGTAAACTTGTTTAACCTTGTCTAAAGTTCGCAAATTTTCAGCTAGAAATTGGGCATTGTGGCAAGCTTTTTCCATTCTGACAGCAAGTGTTTTGATGCCACGCAATAAGAGCCAGCTTTCCTCAATTCCCGGACAAGAACCGAGGATACGCTTGTTTTTTTCTAAGTTTTGAGCAATTTTTTCATCATTAGTTAACACAATCCCCATCACGATATCACTGTGACCGCCGAGAAATTTAGTTGCGCTGTGAATTACCACGTCACAACCTAATTCAAATGGACTTTGAACTAGTGGTGTCATAAAAGTATTGTCGCAAACACTAATGATATGGTGCTTTTGGGCAATTTGGCAAACTGCTTGAAGATCGGTGATTTTTAACAAGGGGTTGGATGGAGTTTCCAAGTAAAACATCTTGGTGTTTTCTTGAATCGCTTTTTCCCAAGCCCCAGTATCAGTTTCATCAATTTGAGTATAAGTGATGCCAAAATTATTCATTAAATCGTGAATCAATTGGAAAGTTCCACCATAAATATCTTTTCCTAAAACGATGTGGTCGCCGGATTTTAAAGTTAATAACGTTGCCGAGATGGCACCCATTCCAGATGAGTAAGCAATCCCATACTTAGCTTTTTCTAAAGCCGTGACCGCTAATTCAGCTGCATGAATAGTTGGATTAGAAAAGCGAGTGTAAGTATATTGGCCAGCTTTAGGGAAGTCATTTTGATGGAAAGTTGAAGTCTGACATTTGGAAATTGAAGCTGCGCCAGTAACCGGATCAAGCATCGGATAACCATGTAGAATCGTTGTATCAGTATGCATGTTAATTTCCTTTCTGTTTTTGTTCACACCCTTCATTGAGGAGTATAACGGAAAAGGGAGCCTTTTGAAACCGATTTCATAACTATTTAGAAATAGATATGAACCCCAAATAGTAACTCCAGGTAGAATTTGCTATGATGCTAGTGAGGTGATAAATTTGGAAAATCCTAAGGTGGTAGCCGACTATTTAGAGAAAGGTTCCTTCTATAATATATTGGATGAAGAAGATTATTATTTGGGCAACCAATTGCTAGAAAATGAAGTGATTGAAAATTTGACGATTGCTCATCCAGTAGTCGATAAGTCATTTTTAAAACATGAAACTTTTATCGGCGGGAATTTTGATAAGTTTGAAGTGTCGGATACTGTCTTTTCCGGCTGCGATTTGTCGAACTGTATCTTGAGCGAGGGAAGTTTCTATCGCGTGACATTTAAAAACTGCAAGTTACTGGGGACTAATTTTGACCAATCCTTTTTAAATAATGTTACTTTTGAAAATTGTTTGCTGGATATGGCGGCATTGAATCAACTCAATTTAAAAACGGTGATTTTCAGCGGTTGTCAAATGAAGGATGCCAGCTTCAATGAGAATAAATTAGTCAAAGTTAGATTCACGCGTTGTAACCTAAATGAGATGACATTTTGGCAAACTAAGCTTAAGAATTTGGACTTCAGTGATAGCGAGTTTGAAACGATTGACTTAGACCAGGAAATGATGCGCGGTTTAAAGGTCAATTCAGAACAGGCAAGTTTCTTAGCACAATATTTCTTGGGAATTAAGGTTTCCTACTAATTATAAATTCCGTATTTTGTTGGAATTTATTTTTTTAGTTTTCTTAGTTGACAAATGTAAACTTGTAGCTTAGTATAATAAATGAAGTTTACAGATGTAAACAATTGAATGGAAATGGGAAAGAAGAGAAGGTATATGACAAGAATAATCGTATTGATCATCGGTTTAGCAATTATTGGATTCATTCTTTGGTGGTTCTTCGGCAAGCATGAGGTTGCTCAAACTACTGCCACAGTCAATGATGACAATCAAAGTGTTGATGTCGAAGTGAACGGGGGCTATTCACCAGAAGTCATCACTTTAAAGAAAGGTGTTCCGGCAGTTTTGAACTTCACTCGTAAAGATGCTTCCAGCTGTTTGGATCGAGTCGTCTTTTCTGATTTCGGAATCAATCAAGAATTACCACAAAATGAAAAGCAAGCTATTAAGATTGACACAACCAAAGCTGGCGAATACCAATGGGCTTGTGGTATGGATATGTTCCATGGCAAATTGATCATTAAATAAGAGGAGAAAAAATTATGTCAGTACAAAAAGTAAATATTAACGTTGCAGGAAAATATGAACCAAGTGTAGTTACTTTAGAAAAAGGTGTACCAGCTGAACTTACTTTTACTAGAACTAAAGATCAAGGTTGTTTGGATGTTGTTCACTCAAAGGATTTGGATTTTGAAACACAACTACCACTAAATGTTGCAAAAACCGTCAAAGTTCCAACTGATAAAGCAGGAGAATTCAACTTCAGTTGCGGTATGGACATGTTCTCCGGAAAGGTTGTGATCAAATGACGATTACAAAACGTTTCTGGGTCGCATTGATTTTTTCTTTACCAATGTTGGTCGGGATGATCTTGATGCCATTTGGAATTCACCTACCAGGGGGCGCCGTTACACAGTTTGTTTTCACAACTATCGTTATGGCGGTAGCGGCACGTCCATTCATTCAAAGTGCTTGGGCTTCATTCAAAAAGCACCATTCAAATATGGATACTTTAGTCGCAATTGGGACAGCAACTGCCTATATTTATAGTATTTACGCCATGTTCACTAACCAAAGTGTTTTCTTTGAGAGTGCAGCCTTCGTAGTTACTTTTGTTCTTTTGGGACAAGTGTTCGAAGAAAGAATGCGTAATAACGCTTCAAATGCAATTGAAAAATTAGTTGATCTGCAAGCTAAAGAGGCTGAAGTTATGCGTGATGGCCAACTAGTGAAAATTCCGCTAGAAGAAGTTGTCACAGGGGATTTAATCAGAGTAAAACCTGGACAAAAAATTGCCGTCGATGGCGTTATAACGGAAGGTAGTTCGACAATTGATGAGTCAATGGTCACTGGTGAAAGTATGCCGGTCGCAAAAAATGTTGGAGACAAAGTCATTGGTTCAACTATCAACAGCAATGGAACTTTCATGTTTAAAGCTGAAAAGGTTGGGAAAGATACCATGCTTTCTCAAATCGTTGAATTAGTTAAAAAAGCTCAAAACAGTCATGCACCAATTCAAAATTTGACTGATAAGGTTTCAGAGATCTTTGTACCTGCAGTTCTGATCCTATCAATTTTGACTTTCTTAGTTTGGTACGTTTTCTTAGGAGCAACCGTTGCACAAGCTTTGATCTTCGGTGTATCCGTAGTCGTCATCGCCTGTCCATGTGCTTTAGGACTCGCAACACCAACTGCCTTGATGGTTGGAACTGGTCGTGGTGCCAAAATGGGTATCTTGATCAAGAATGGTGAAGTTTTGGAGGAAGTTAACGACGTTAAGACTGTTGTTTTCGACAAAACTGGTACTATCACTAAAGGTAAGCCTGAAGTAACTGACATTGTTGGGGATGAAAATGTCCTTGCCATTGCCAGCGTGATGGAAGAATCAAGTGAGCACCCACTAGCTCAAGCCATTTTGGACAAAGCAAAAGAGAAGTCAGTAACTAAGTTTGATGTCACGCAATTTAAAGCTATCGAAGGTAAGGGAGTTTCCGCCAAAGTTAATGGTCAAACTGCTTTTGTCGGTAATGATAAATTGTTAAATGATGCTGAAATCAAACCAGAAATGAAAGACCAGATGATTCAACTTCAAAACGAAGCTAAAACGGTTGTTTTCGTTGGTTTGGATAACAAAATTATTGGTTTAATTGCCATTCAAGATGCACCAAAAGAAACCTCTAAAGAGGCTATTGCCACTTTGAAAGCACGTGGTTTGAAGACAGTTATGTTGACTGGTGATAACGAACGTGTTGCTAAAGCTATCGCTGACGAAGTCGGCATTGACTCAGTAATCGCTGATGTTTTACCAAGTGACAAAGCTGATCATGTTAAAGCTTTACAAAAAGATGGTAAAGTTGCCTTTGTCGGTGACGGAATCAATGATGCACCAGCATTAACCATGGCTGATGTCGGAATTGCCATGGGTTCAGGGACTGATATCGCTATCGAATCTGGTGGTATTGTCTTAATGAAGAATGATTTACGCGATGTTGCCAAAGCCTTAGAACTAAGTCGTAAGACCTTCAATCGTATCAAATTGAATCTCTTCTGGGCTTTTGTCTACAACGTCTTAGGAATTCCTGTGGCTGCTGGACTGTTCTTCACATTAGGATTGACCTTGAGTCCTGAATTAGCCGGATTAGCAATGGCTTTCAGTTCCTTGTCAGTTGTAACTAGTTCAGTTCTATTAAATAAAGCTAAAATTTCGACTGCAACAACTGCAGTCTAAAGAAACGACCGACTGGTCGTTTTTTTTGTCAAAAAATAAAGCTATTTTACAATTACATGTTGTCTATTGAATTAAGAAACGCTTGGTCAATAGAATCCTGAATCTGATTGAAAAAGTGTTTTTGAAAGAAATTTTATCAAACGCACTGGCAATAGCAAAGCTGCTTGAAAAGTAGTTAAGAATTTTCAAATCAAAATATCAAAATTATTTATAAATTAAATGACAAATGTTATCTTCTCTTCGTATAAGAAAGAGAGAAGTTAAGATGAAAAACAGAATAGAAAAAGATTCCATCGGTGAAATGTCGATCAATCAAGATAAGTATTTTGGTATCAACACCCAGCGTGCTCTCAATAATTTTCAAATCAGAGTCAATAAGACTGATTTAGAATTGATAAAACAGATTGCTCAAATTAAACGAGCTGCCGCAATGACTAATGAAAAATTGAATCGAATCAGTAGTGAAAAATCAAAAGCAATTCAACAAGCGGCACAAGAGATTAACGCTGGTGAATTTGATGATCAATTTTTGATTCCCGAAATTCAAGGTGGAGCTGGGACCTCAACTAATATGAATGTGAATGAAGTCATCGCTAACCGTGGTTTGGAAATTTTGCACCATCGACGTGGACAATATCAATATTTAAGTCCACAAGATGATGTTAACGCCGGGCAATCAACCAATGATGTCTATCCTAGTGCAGGTAAGTTGACAATTTATTTGAAGACACAAGAATTAGAAGAAGCATTGGTGAAATTGATTAAAGTATTGCAACAGAAGGGTATCGAATTTAAAGATGTTTCTAAAATTGGACGTACGCAGTTACAAGAAGCCGTACCTACAACATTAGGGAATACTTTTAATGCTTTTGCGGATGGACTCAAAAGATGTCTGTATAGATTGAAAATTAATTTGCCTGCCATGCTGGAATTGAACCTTGGTGGAACAGCGATTGGAACGGGAGTAAATACTTCCAAAGGCTATCAAGACTTGCTATATTCTCAACTGCAGAAAATTTATCAAGTTAAAGTTCATCCTGCATTCGATTTAATTGATGGAACTCAGAATTTAGATTCGTTTGTTCAAATATCCGGCAGTTTAAAAGCATTGGCTGTCACAATGTCGAAAATGAGTCACGATTTAAGATTGCTCTCGAGTGGTCCGAGAAGTGGTTTCAACGAAATCCATTTACCAGCAAGACAAGCAGGTTCATCGATCATGCCAGGAAAAGTGAATCCAGTTATCCCCGAAGTTGTCAGCCAGATTGCCTTTCAGGTGATTGGCAACGATACAACTGTCACATTGGCAGCTGAGTCGGGTGAATTGGAATTGAACGCTTTTGAGCCAGTGATCTTTCATAATCTATTTGAATCAATTGAATTATTAAAGAATGCTTGTCAAATGTTGACGACTGAGTGTATTCCTGGAATCAAGGCCAATAAAGCTAAGTGTCAACAGGATTTGGACAAAAGTGTCGAAACGGTGACCAAATTAACACCAATAATCGGCTATCAAACTGCTAGTGAGGTAGTAACAGAATCACTAAAAACTGGAGTCGATGTCTATAAATTATTACGAAAGAAGAAATTATTCTCTAATAATAAAGAGACTGCCAAGAAATTGAATGAAGTTCTGAATTAAAAAATGAATTTAGAGCATAACTATTTTTACTCCTATTAAACAAATATACCGTGGTAATCAAAGAACGATTACCACGGTATATTTGCTTTAATGCTCGAGAGTTGAGTATGTTCTGATTTTTAACTGAAATGAGTTACACAAGCCAGGCCCAGCCATATAGCTACATTTCCCAAATCACACACAAGAGCGGTGTGCAATTCGTGAAATTAGGCTATCTGTCTGAGCCTAAGCGGGCTTGTTTCACTCTCTAACCGAAACGAGTTACACAAGAGCAACTCCCTACAAGATAGCAAAACTTCCCAAACCGCCCGCAAAATGCGCGTGCAATTTGAAAAGTTCCGCTATCCTCCGGGAGCTGAACGCTCTTGTTCCACTCTCTATATTAATGATTACGATTCTTAAAAATAAAGAATTTGGAAAGTACATAGTTACCAATAATTGCTAAGATTTGTCCAACAACTTTTGAAGCTGTTCCATTGGCACTTAATAATGAAATTCCAATCCAAAGAGTTGCTGTCTCAATTAAATAGGTTAAGATTCGAGTTCCGTAAAAGGCTAACATTTCTGCAAAGGCAGTTTTAGATTTGTGACGGAAGACAATAACTCGATCGACCCAGAATCCAACTTGAACGCCTAGAAACCAGGCAATTAAATTGGCGATTTGATAATTCATATGAATAGCGTGATAAAGAAGATAGAAGGTACCAAAGTTAACTACAACTGAGATCAAACCCCATAAAACGTAGCGGACGGCCTGTTTACCAGTACTTTCTTCGATTATTTCAGACTGGGCTGAGAAAACTGGTTCAGCGTCATTGATCCCCTCAGAAACTTCTTCCATAATTTTGGTTACTGGACGCTCATCGTCTGTTTTTTTGCTCATTTTCTAACCCCTCCTGTAAAAGTGCATACTCTAATATTAAACCTTTTTAATAGAGTTTAGACAATTTTTGTGATTGTTAAATTCAAAATTACTGGCGAATTTTATAATCAAGTTAGCCACTTTAGAAAAATGACAAAATAAAAACACCAAGACGTAAAAATCAGGTATCATTGGAGTTCTCACA
>NZ_JAYKTX010000020.1:0-13600 GCF_036913615.1 Companilactobacillus miaonis
TTTGCTTTCAAATCAAAACTATATTTAACCATACAAAAAGTGCTCCATAATCATTAGATTTCTTGTCTAACAATTATGAAGCACTTCAAATCGTCCTTTGATTACCACGGTCTATTTGTTTTAAGCGGAAAGAGTTATGTCTTAAACTCTTGTTTTGCTAGATTGTTTGCATTCCTTCAGCATTTAACTGATAAACTCGGTCGTAAAGTTTTTGAATATCATCAGGAATGTGATGATCTACCTCGATCACTGTCAAATCAGGATTGGTCAATAGTGACTGATGAATTCCCTTGGCAGTTTGAGGATCAAGCGAGGCAGTTCCTTCATCGATCAACAAAATCTGTCGATTGTAAAACAGTGCCCGAGCAATCTCAATTCGTTTCAACTGACCACCAGAATAGTTATGACCATTTTCATCAAATACTTGTTTAATTGCTTGTTCATTACTAAATTCGTTTAACCCAGCTAAATCTAAGGCACGGAACACTTCTGCATCAGTAGCAACTTTCCCAAGCGTGACATTATTTCTCAAACTATCCTCGAAAATAATTGGTGTTTGACCGACAATACCAAAGTTGCTATAGGCTTGATTTAATGAATAATTCTCACCATTCAGCAAAATCTGCCCTTGTTTTGGCAACAATTCTTTTAATAGCAGCCGAATCAAAGTCGACTTCCCCACACCAGATTTTCCGCCAATCAAAATTTTTTGTCCCTTTTTGACGTCAAAAGAAACATTTTGAAAAATCGTTTTATCTTTGAAATCAAAACTAATTTGTTCAACATCCAAATCACGTACCATAACAGTAGTATCAGCTTGATTTACCTGAACCTGCAAATCGGCAACTTGTTGGCGAATATTTTTCGTACTGTTAATCGTATTCCAACTAGTAACGATCTGATTGAATCCATTTAGAATCCAAGACGAGGAATATTGAATGGCGACAAACTGAGATAAAGTCAATTTACCAACGATCGTAAAATAAATACCAATTCCAATCGGCAGATAAGTACATAGCGAAAACAAGAAACTAATAACATTATTGGTCAAAGAAATTTGATTCTTTAAGTTGGCATTAGCTTGCTCCATTTTTGAAACTGACTCATCCAAACGCTCAGAGAATCCTGACGTAGCGTGATATCGACGCAGCAATAATGCTCCGTGTAAAAGATTCTGAACTGTCCCGGATAAAACTTGATTACTTTTTGACCATAACGCTGTCTTATCTTGTATCGCGTGGCTGAAAAATTTTGGTGCTAAGGTTGGAAAAATCATAAATCCTAAAAAGATCAGGGTAACCAATACATTGCTGTATAAAGCAAAAATCAAAGTTCCCAAAGTCATTGCAACTGAGCCCAATAGCATGAAAATCTGGCGCCAATAATTGTCCTCGAGCAACTTCAAATCATTGAGAACAAACGAGACATTCTTAGATTCAAAATCATTTTTGTCGGCCGTTACAGCACTCATTTTTGCAAGCATATAATCTTTTTTTAGACGATTATTGATTAAGAAAATGTTTTTATTAACCACGATACTTTTTAAATAATTGAGCAAACAAAAAATTGCATAACCACTAATGATAAAAATCACTGCCGGTACGATCATGCCAACATTTTTATCGGTAATCAATTTAAAAATGTATGAGTAAGTAATTGTATTGAACGGTGTTTCTAAACCCGCTAAAACGCTGAAAATAATCGCTAAACAAAAAAAAGGTAGATTAAAATATTTTCTCATGCTGTACCCCTAACATTAATTATTTTTAATATTATTAGTGTACAGCTAATCTTTATTAAAGCAATACCGTGATCAATAATGTTTTCATTACGAAAATATTATCCTTTATTACCTTTCTTGATAACAAATTATCCTAACTTCGAATGGAATTCAGCGTATATTCTTAGATATAATTAGGAAAAATATTAGGAGTTTCTAATGAAAAGAATATTATTATTGTTAGCTGTATTTCCTATGGTTGCACTCAGCATCTTACCGACTAAAACGGTTCTAGCTGATTCAGTTCAATATCGCTCGGAAAAGTTTCTCAATAAAGTAAGTAAATTTAATCAAGCACTCAATAAAAAACTCTACAAACAAATAAAATCGGCTGATAGTCCCACTTCTATTGAGCAACGAGGTCAACATTTAAACCATTCTTGGTTCACATTCATCAACAAGATCAATTACTTGAAAAATGATCAATTAGAAATTTACGTTAATGATGACTTTAAAAAATTATCTGATGATAAAAGAGCGCAAGTCGTCGATTTCGTACAACAACTTACGCTCGCTAATTTGGATAAAATTAAGGGAGTAAATCCCATAACTTACAATCAAGGTTTATCTTCAGCCGTCTTTTGTGATGGGAAATTCTTAGGGCGCACCCTTTTTCTTGACCATAAAAATTTTCTCTGGAATGATTAACCGCTGAAATTGCTAATAAGGTGAATCAGCCATAAATGGGCTGGATAGAAGAAATAAAATAGATATTTCAATTTATGATCATATTTGCCTAACTTGCCACTATAGAAGTGTAAAAATGGAATTATGCTGATAAAAAATATATCACTGGCATTCATTGCAATGCTGTCAAAGATCATCAACGGTGTCGGATTGGGAATCGACAGTGCCATTGGCAATTCAATTATCAATAAAACAGTCATCAAACCTATGTAATACCAATTTCGTTTTTTGATATTTTTATGTGTCAGCTGCGTTATTAACATAAAAGGTAAAATTACGAAACTTCCTTCAAAAATGGGGATTAGACCAATTATTAATAACAAGATGGAAGCAATTTTTAATAATTGCTTCTTTTTTGGTTCTTGATGATTATCCCAGAGACAAACGATCACTGCCCCGATAAATAAGGTCAGGAAAATGTTATCTCCTAGAATAGACATTTGGTATTGTTTTCGTAAAACAAATAAATTCAATAGATAATTTCCAAGAGCCATAAAAGCTCCCCAACCCAAGAGCCTGGTCAAATATAATTTTCGACTATGCGTGTAAAAAAGTCCTTCGACAACTAAATAAGCAAAACCGACTGCCACCACTCTGGTTAGAATGTGGAAAGTATCAGCCAAGTATGGTGAAATAAAATTGTCAATATGATCTAAGACCATTAAAATCATCAAAATAAATTTAAAGAGATCGCGATTCATCCCTTTTGTTGCTGGTGTGAATTGTTTCAAGTTTCTGCTCCTAAATTTGATAAAACTTATTATCCGGAAAAGAAACTAGTCTGTAAATATACCTAACACAACTGTTAGTGCTATATTACAAAATAGTAAGTCTAAACCGATAGGATAAAAAAATGAAAAAATTCTTACATTCCAATGGATACGCTGTTTTAATCGTTTTAGCTGGATTGTGTTCGCTAGTAATCCTAGTTCTGAGTTACATACCTGGTTTCAAAGTCTCTCGATTTCCTTATTTGGAAATCGACATTGGTACACTCTTAATATTCAGCTTTGATTACTTTGGCCGACTTTACCTGGCTAAAGACAAAAAAAGATTTTTCAAAACTAATATCGTCGATCTTTTAGCAATTTTGCCATTCAACACAATTTTTAACGCCTTTCGAATTTTTCGAATCGTCAATGTTATTCGCTTCACCAAAATTTTTACATTCGTTCGCTTTATCGGAACCGCCGGAAAAATGCAAAAGAACGCCAAAAAGTTTCTCAAAATCAATGGTTTTATTTATTTGATAATTATTTGTGGAATTGTCTTAGTGACAGCAGCTATTGCTTATTCTTTGGCCGAAAATGTTCCCCTCAGTGATTCATTTTGGTGGGCAATCGTAACGGCATCAACTGTAGGTTACGGTGATGTTGCACCTACTACCTTAGTTGGACGTATCTCAGCCGTTTCACTGATGATAATTGGAATTGGATTTATCGGTACTTTAACCAGTACAATCACGAATTACTTTACTCAAGAAAAAAGTGAGGAAAATGACGATAAGCTTGATCAAATTTTAATCAAATTAAATCACTTAGAACAAACCAATCAAAAATTACAACAAGAAATCTCCGAATTAAAGAAAAATTACAAACAATGATTTCATCTTCATTACAAATAGCATAAATAACAGTTTCATTATCAAATTTATTATAAAATACCTCATGTATACAAATTCAGGAGGGTTTATAAATGGCCGATAACTCTATTCATAAAGTTATTAACAAATTCATTTTTGCTATCATCTATTTATATTTCTTCATAATTTCATTTCTAATCATCCCGGTTGGCGATGATTTCTTTTGGTGGGGTAAACCGGGTCATTTTTTACTGACCCATAATTTTTTTAGCACCAATCCTGAATTTGGTGGCAGCTCTAACGGACGCTATTTAGGCAATTTTTTAGAAATCAGTATGATGCATAGCGAAATTCTAATGGCCATAATTTATGCTTCCGTTATTACCTTATTTATTTGGTGTATTTGGCAATTAGCAGGCAAACATTTGAGTCTAGTCGCTGCTTTATCTTTTTTTACTATCATTCAAATTGGTCACATTCAAAGTGTGTTTCTCTGGTTAGCAGGCTTCGTTAACTACTTACCACCGGTCGCTTTGATGCTGACTTATTTAGTTTGGTTAGAAAGATATATTCGACATAATTATCATAAATTACGTATTATCAATTTTTTTCTTGCTTTAGCTGGAGGGCTATTCATTGAACACATGACCCTGTATCAAATTTTTGTTGGCTTAAGTTCAATAGCTTTATTGTTTTATCTCAAGAAATCAGTTCGTCCGGCATTATGGTATCTTACCGGGGCAATCATCAGCGCTGCCATCATGTTCAGCAATCAATCTTATTATCACACCACTAATGAATATCGAGAAGTCACGTTCAATCTGGATAAATATTTATCCAATTTCATCCGAATCACCCACTTTTGGATCATCACTTGCAATTTTGTCATCATAATCACAATTTGCTTCTCAATCATTCTGATCAGTTGGCGTAAATTCTCCAAAATTACTAAATGGAGTCTAATTTTACCAGCAGGTGGTTTCATAATTTATTATTTATGGATTAATATTTACCTTCAAAATAATTATAAAATTAATTACTCAACTTATCAGTTTAAGCATATGGATCCAACCTTAGCTATTATTGATACCTGGGTAGGAATCGCTCTACTGATTTTCCTTTTTGGAGCAACTTTTTTCATCTTTAAAGGTATTAATAACCTGAAAGTTCAGTTTTGTCTCTTCAGTTCGATTGCCTTGTGTGTGCCATTCTTCTTCATCGGTTCACCTGTTTTTGTCCGCGAATATTTTAGCTCATTAGTTTTTTTCTTTATCGTCGGGATCATCTATCTCAACAAAGCTCTAGTCTACTATCCAGGATTCTTTAGAAACATTAACCGCTTGCTTTGGATAATTGTCATTTCTTCGTACGGTTTAGTTATGTCCATGATGATTACCAATTTCCAAGTAAATTTAAAACGTGTCGATAATAATGAATTCTTACGCGAATCAGAAGTTCTCAAACAAAAAGTGCCTTATCCTAATTACGTGGCTCTAAACGATATGTTGATCATGCAATCACCTGAATATTGGCACAACCGATTAAATTATGAATTCAACGATTATTTTTATAACAAACAATACAAATAGTTTTGCGGTAATCTTTGATGGTTCTTTCTTAAATTTGGTTAGTGGGTTAGCGTAAATTGCCGTGCTCCGGGCTAAATAGAAGACTTTATTATTTTCTAAAACTAAATAAAGAAGCTGAATTAGTGCTTATAGCATTAATTCAGCTTCTTTTTATTTTAACGATGATTGTTGTTCACTTTGATTAATTCTAAAGTTGAACAAAAGGATTGTACGAAAAGCCCTTTGATTACCACAGGGCTTTTATTGATAATTTTACTCGGCACCGACGGAAACTGTTTCTGGTAAAGTACTACCTCCATCGATAACAACTGGCGTAGCGGTCATGTACGAAGCCTCATCACTCAATAAGAAAGCGGCTAGCTCGCCAACTTCTTCGATTTTTCCTAACCGTTTACCAAGTGGCACTGCATCAGCAATTCCCTTGGTAGTTTGTGTAGGATCGTCTGGTGTTGATTCACTGGCAATTGCATCTGCCATCGGCGTTTGAATATAACCTGGTAAAATTGCATTGACCGTAATATCGTACTTTGCTACTTCTCTAGCACAAGCACGCGTGAATCCCATGATAGCGGCTTTAGTTGTCGCATAAGCACATTCACCTTCATCAGCAACCATCACTCCAGTAACGCTAGACATGTTGCAGATGCGACCTTTTTTATTTTCGATCATCGTTGGCAATACAGCCTTGGTAACGTTCCAGACACCTTTTATGTTAACGTCAAATTGCTGATCACGCTCTTCATCAGAAGTATTTAATAAAGAACCTAATTTAATGATCCCAGCGTTATTCATTAAACAATCGATTGTACCGAAATGTTGCAAAATCTCCTTTACACCAGCAGTGACACTTTGTGTATCCGCCACATTCATGTGAACTCCTAAGACGTCGTAACCTTGTGACTGTAACTGCTTGACTGTCGCATTCAACTGATCAGAAATATCGACCAAAGCAATTTTTGCTCCATGTTTGGCTAAAACTTTAGCAATTCCAAGTCCATTTCCCATGGCAGCCCCAGTTACTACCGCTACCTTACCAGTCAATTTACCCATAATAATTACTCCCTTCTATATTGTGAACGTTTTCATTTATATAATTCTAATATAGCATAGAAAATAATTATTTTGGTTTAATTTATAATTTTGGAACATCTATTTTATTGATTGCTTTCGACGCTTTATCGGCATAAGCAATATTTTCAAACATATTATCTGACCATTGATAATTACAATGAACTAATTTATTTAACTCATCAACATCCACAGCGGCAGTTTTAATTTGTTCAACTAAATCATCTGATAAAATAATTTCTCCATCAACAAGGTCAATCTCATCAAATGGATCTACATTACTGCGGAATTGTTTTTCAGAAAAATTACGATAAAACGGAATTTGCAAATTAAAATCAGCTCGATTGAGCAAATGCCGAAGCTGATCTTCTTGAGCCTTTGTTTTAATGGAAATAGAAAACTTTTTAAAATCATTAATCAAAAAGTCAACAAACTCATCATTTTCATCAGTTCTAACTTGCATCATCCCTTGAGTCTCTTCAACTATATCTTCAACATCATCAGGAATTAACTTAAATTCTTGAATCAAATAATCTCGTAAATCATTCAGAGCATCATTTTCTACAAAATAGAACTCGTTTGCATGCTTTAAAAAAGTTTCTTTTTCCGGGATATTATACAATTCCCCTTCTTGATTATTCATTATGTCGTATATATTGTCGTCTTCAAATAAATATTCCGAAATGATATATTCGGGTGACTGCCAGTTATCTCCCTTATACCAAGCATCAAAACGCTCTATTTCAAAGCCGGTATTTTGATTACTCATTTGTTGCAAAACATCTCTGAACTCAGTTGCTGTTAGAGACATTTCCGGATTTTGCAATTTGATAATTCGATAAACTTGCGTGATTGGGATTAAGTTGTATAAATTATTTGCTGCTTTGACATAACGCTTGATCAATTCTGTCTTTTCCATGAGCTACTCCTAAAATTTAAATTGTAAAAACGCCATTGTCGAATGGTAATTCAACGACGACATTGTCAGTTAAATCGAAGTCTCCGGCACTTTCAAAACCTTTTTTGAAATCAGTGGCTTCATCATCGCTGAAGATTTCCATCACTGTTTTCATAATTTCATCCTCATCCATATAACTATGGAATTTATAAAAATCAAGGACTTTGCCAGTAGAATTCATTGCCACATAGACACTTTTGCTCTTGCCAGTATACAAGTAACAAACATTGTCTAAATAACCGGTCTTTGCTTTTTTTAAAAGCGTCAAACCATCCAAGCCAATGTTTGATAGCTTCACAAATTTAGTTTTTTTATCCATATTTTTACCTTCGTTTCGTTTTCTTAATTAAATTATAACTGCTTATCTAAACTGTCAGCAACTTGATTTGATGAACAATCATAAAAAAAAGGAATGCTGATGAACCAGCATTCCTAAATTTATTTAAGGAGAGTACAGGATTTTAAAAAGCCTATATATCAGACCCTACTTGACATATGCGCAAAATGTGCGCAAAGCCTTATCTTTTGTTATGTTTTCCTACATATTATAGGGTGAAAACATTTAGAAATGATAGATCTTCAATAGTCAAATTGTATCACAGCTCCGTCACAAAAATAAAAATTATTTTTTTCTCGGATGTTGCTCTAAAATTTTTCTTTCAGTCTCAAGTCTAGCAGCTTTAGCTTCCTCAAGTGTTTTGAAGCTTCCTAAATAGGATTTCACACCATCAAGTTTTATTTCTGCAATATACTTATTTTTTTGTTTGCTGAACCAAACGCCGGTAACTCCAGTAGTATTTCTTTTGGATTTTTTAACTTTGGAGCTATCAATTCTGCCGACTGCCAAATTATCAACGTACAGCTTTTCTTTTATCGCTTTGCGGCCCTTTTTTGTATGTTCCTCTTGATGAGCTGGACCACCACAGGTCACACGTACACCTCTTGTAAGAGCACTCGAAACTACTTTAGCCGTTTGACCACAATCGCACTGGCATAACCATATGTTATTATTTGTTCCGTCGTACGGAAGCTTACGGATTGCAGTTAAGTGTCCAAACTTTTCACCCGTTAAATCTACAAGACTGCTTTTTTTAACGTAATGAGTTTTTTCTTTTTGTGGAAGCTTTTTTAACGCCGATTGTCTAGCCTTGTAAGCTTCGTCAAAAGTACCAAAAGTACCCAAGTGATGATACTTACCATTTATAGAAATTCTAGCCTGATATTTATAGCCATTTTTTCTTTTGATTTTCTTGATTCCTGTAGTACTCTTTTTAGGATTATTAGCCATTAAAATCACCATTTATTTTCAATTATAATAAAAAGATACTCACACATGAGAATCTACATGATTAATTTTTTAGCGTAAGAACAATTTAGTTATTCTCTGAATAATCCTTAATTTCATCGGTAATGGCTTCTTTTGTTTCTTTAAGATCATCGAAATATGTTACACCATCATCGATTGAATTAGGCCATAGAACCCAAGCTTTTTGCTCATCGTCAAATGCAAGCTTTCCATAATCGTCTTCATTTACCAACACATCATAATTTTTAGCATCTACTTCATCAAATTTAACAGTCATTTTTATGTCTTCCTTTTATTTATCTCTTAACAACTATTATAATACACGTTGTAACGTACAAAGTCAATCTATTTCAATTCTTTTTCTTTTAATTTAATTAATTCTTTTAGCTCATTTAAATCATCTTGAGTAGCAAGGTTTTTTATAAAGCTTTTAGCGGTAGATCGTTTAACAATGTACTTTTTTCTTTCCTTGTTTTTTTCGTCCCATTTTTTGTTTGCTTTAATCCTTGCTTCTGATAATTTTTCAGTCATAAGGTTCTCCTATTTAAAATAATTCTGCCAATTTTGTAACTATTGAAATAATAGTTATTATTATGAATACAATTAATCCTATGCTTATTAATTTATACTTATCTTTTTTCATTTTACTTTTATGAAAGGCATGTTAGAATTTAGGTACATAAAGAAAGGGGCAAGCCCCTTACTTAATATTTAAAAGCTTTGATATTATTGAAAGTAGCTTATCAATTACGTCTAGGACAACTGCCAAGATGGCTAGACGTTTTACTACTTCCTTTGAATCAGGGCTTTTTTTATGTTTACCTTTCACTTTCTTACCTCCTTTCTATACTTATTAGAATACACGTTATAACGTGCAAAGTCAATGAATATTCAAATTTATTTCAAATAAAAAAAGCCCACCACCTAAATTAATAGATGATGGGCTCTTCTAACACTATCAAAGCTAATTCAAAATCGAGGTAATTTATAATATTGTCCACGTCAATGAACACCTTTAAATTAACGCATATTATTTAATTTGTCTAGTCTTTACTATTCAAATTTTGTGCAAAACGTTGAAACTTTATGAATTTAATATTAAAAACAAAAAAATCACTTATGTTCGTTTTTATCTTTATATAAATCCATTGTATTTATTGTAGGTAATAATATTGTATTGCTTGAGTCCAATCCAGAAATCATAGAAATGATGCTTCTTACATAAGGAAACATTATAGCTGTACCATTAACAAACAAAGCTCTTGCAATCTTATCCTTAGAGTCCAGACTATTTGAAATATTAAATTCTCCACTAATTTCAATTTTTATACCTAATTCAGAATGATTGGGTCTTAAAGTAACACTTAAAGTTACTATACCATGCTTCAATTTTTCATCAATACCAACTTTAGGATTAAGATTAAAACCATCTTCATATTTTGATAAGTTCTTTTTATCATGTGTATATTCTAAGTTCTGAATTTTATAACCTTGAAAATCAATTATAGGATCATTATTCAAAATAACATAACCTCTCATCTTATATTCATAAAGATATATTAACACAATAAAAAAGGATCTCCTGTTTAGGGGACCCTTTCTTTGTAAAATCTTTATAGTTGTTTACCGATTCATGAAATTTATTTTCTGATACATTATTTTTATATTTAGTAGATGACGATAAGTCACCTATTAATAAATCAAAACTATTATCTATTATCAATGAATTGTCAATATCTATAGAACTATGCTCTATTAACAATTCTGATTCCAAGTAACTCTTATCAACAAAATTATCCAAAATGATTTTATCATCCATAATTGGAAATCTATCACCGTTGGAAGAAACAAAGGAAGGTTCCATGCCATCAGGAGTTGAACTAACTTCAATTCCTGCATTTCTTGCAGCATTCAATATTTGTTCTCTTGTAAACATTAGAAAATACCTCCTTTTCTGCATTATACTTCTTTTAATTTTAATTTGTCAAAGTTTATTAAACTCTGATTCACTATATTTAGCTGTTTTTCGTGTGCAAGTACACCATAATCCATAATATCATTGTATTTTTTTATGTTTACTGGAAAAGTATAAACACACGCTCCAAAACCGAGTAATCCTTTGGCTAAAGTTATCAATTTACTTCTTTTAACATTTGTTAAATCTTTAGGATGTTCTTTTATATACTGCTCTTCTTCTTTAGAAAATTTAATATCAACATTATTATGTTTAAGACTTTTCATTATTTTTTCTAATTTATTGGCACCTGCTAAACTGTCTAAATCAAGCAAATCTTTACTCTCTATTTCAAACTTACCATATACTACTGCTCCTTTTTTTGATTGATTACCTGCCCACCAAGTAGCAGCATCTAAATCATCAACAAAAAAATAAGCCCCATTTCCCAACCAATGATTGACTCTAGGCTGACATATAAATTTTTTCTCTTCAATAATAGAATTAGCATTGATTAAACTTGTTCCATGATATATATCTAGCTCCATCTTTAAATGTGATTTCTTTCTTATTTATAATTTATTAATTACATTATACTATAATACGTTTCCGAATAGACTAAGAAAGATTAAATACGTGAAGAGGGCCATTTTGATTTTATGAGTAAAAACAAAAAAGCTCCCACTCCAATTTAATAGAGTGAGAGCCTTTTCGAGGGGCGATACTTTCAATAAACGTAGAGGTAATTTCAAGTATTGCTAAATCGTTGAACGATTATAATATAATTCATATTAATTCACTTGTCTAGCATTTACTATTCAAATTTTGAGCCAGAAGTATACTCAAACGGAATAAATTGATCAGTAGCAATCTTGGCCATCGGAATATCATTGATAACTTTGAATCCGTCTGTTTTGAAGGATTTACCAATGCTGACAGACGCATTCTGTACACGTTTTCCCTTCGAATCAAAGACAGGTGCCGGTGAATCGTCCGTATATTTAACGACAACAAAATCCTTGAAAGTCGTCTTTGAAATTGGAACAAAGATGTCGGTAGCGATTTGGTAATGTGGCTCATTATTGATCATAACAATGTCTGAACTCTTCCAAGTTGAACCTGCCTCGTATGTTTCAGGTCTTTCAATACCTAATCTATCCACTGGATGGGTTTGTTCTGTCAGCTTGATAATATTTTCTACTTTAGGCTTTTCGGGTTCAACTTTAGGTTGTACGGTTGCCTCAGTTTTAGCTGGTTGCTTATCAAAGATACCCCAGTCGTAGCTCATATCTTGAGAACCACCGCCCCAACTTGATGTGTATTGCCAAGCAACTATATTGCCTCTTGCTCCACAATCGCTTGATCCGTAACTAGCTACCCAAGTCGGGTGCTTATTAGCATTTAAGATACCTTGATTGAACCAACTAGCCATACTGTATTGAAATACATTTGTATAACCTTGTGTTTCAAGGTAATTAATGAAAGTATCAACATAGCTTGCTACTGCCGACGTATTTAATGATGGATCCTCAACATCAACGCAAAGCGGTGTATCTTTTCCATAACCTAAATTAGTAACCGATTGTTCAAAGAATTTTGCTTCATTGATTGCATCAGTAACACTAATAGCCAAGAAATAATGATAGAATCCGACGTTCATGCCAGCTTTAATTGCATTCCTAGTTTGAGTTAGTGCTTTAGGACTTAAATAATTAGATCCATTAGCGCTTCCTTGAGTTGTTTTGATCAAAACGCTTTGAACACCTGAATTTACAAAATTTTGGAAGAATGCTAAATCATCTCTTTGATAGCTCGAAATGTCTGCAAAATATTTAGTCATGCTAGTTCCTCCTTAAATTTGTTGAATTTGAATAAGCTGGTGTTTTAACTTCCGTGGGAGTATTACTGTTAGTACTCCCTTTAGATGTGTCTGTAATCAACCCAAGTGAACCACCAATCAATAGAATAGTGTTTACTATTCCCATAATTTGATTAATTTGGTCAGATGTGATTTCCCAACCAAATAAATGGCCAATTTGTTGACCAAACACTAATATCAAAGAGATTAGAGATACCCACCACGCTTTTGAGTGGACATCTAATGTTAATTTACTTTTTTTCATTTTTATCCTCCATTGATTTAAATTGAGTGCTTAATTTTTCGACTTGAGCTGTAAGGCCGTCGATTACCTTACTTTGTTTTTTAATAGTTTTACTTTGTTCAGAAATTTGAACTCGCATTTCAATAACTTGCTGCTTTAAATCGTCACGTTCGTCCATTGCCTTTTTGGTTCTTTGATACATATCTTCAGAGTATTCAGCATAGACTTTTTCATTACCACCTTGATTTTTAACGTGTTGAAGCCAAACATTGAAGAAACCACCGACAATAGCACCACCAACGGCAGATACAATAATTTTAATTAGGTCAGTCACCTGGTATCACCCCACATAGCTTCAGCAGTTATTCGGATGGCGACAGCGCAAACTAATATCGTGTCCAGGTGTGGAACAAACACAGGTGCAAATAGATCATGAATCAAAAATATAATTGAATAGAAAAGCCACACAAACGAAAGCAGAAAAGTGAAGTGCTTCATAATTGTTAGACAAGAAATCTAATGATTATGGAGCACTTTTTGTATGGTTAAATATAGTTTTGATTTGAAAGCAAAA
>NZ_JAYKTX010000021.1:0-8087 GCF_036913615.1 Companilactobacillus miaonis
TAAGCTTCTTCACGTCGAAAGTAGTTGGTGGGAAACTACCCGCGAGGATAGATAGTCGCTACGCAACCTAAGGGATCTACTTGGTAGGTTCCTTTTTTTGTGTCTTCAAATATTATTTTTCCTTTGGCTTATTCGATAGAATTAATGCATGTAGCACTAATTCAGCTCCTTTATTTAGTTTTAGAGTTAAATAGAATAAATAATAAACCCTTCTATTTAGTCTGGAGCACAAGCCCTGTGATGAGCTGGAACGCTGCCGACGCACTAACAAGAATTTGGCGACTGGCTCATCACAGAGCTTGTACGGAAGACTGCATCTTATACTAACCATACTTAAGAAAGGACTACGTGATTAGTTTGGAATGAAGGCTATTTTTTCATATAAAAAAATCCTTTATATTATTTTGGAATATTGAATAAATATGTTCCAATTGTACAATTTCAGAAAATAAAAATCTGATTATCGAATCAATTTTGAAAAATGCCGATATTATAAGATTGATTGGTAATCGATTTTTGTAAACAGGTGATTATTTCAATCAATTTCTTTGGTTTTTATGAAAATAATTTTTTTCTAAATTATGATGAGACCGGGGACTATACTTATTTAAAATAAGGCGTAAAATAACTTATTGGTATAGATATTAAAATATATTCATATTTCTATAAATATTATGTCTATTTATTTGGGTTATAAAATGTTATAGGTTACTAATTAAGAAAAATATTTACTATAATGTAAATATATATTTTAGAACTATGAGTGTAGTTTAATATAATATAATTGATTACATCTACGGGGGTGGAGTTTTTGGATAGCTTTACTGACTTATTTTTATCGAAATCAGAAATTGAAAAGATTCAATTGTTTAATAAAATTAAACTAATAAGAACAAATCAGCTTGCTAGTGCAGATCTCATCGGAACTTATCGTAATCGTGATATTCAAGTTAAGGATATTAACTTACGAAAAGCAGCATATCAGATGAATAAGAGCTACGGTAGTGTTTATAATACTTTCTTGGGGATTCAAGAAGACTTCAAAAAGATCTTGAAAAAGGAAGATTATAGTACTGAAGAAATGTTCGGTGTGACTAGAGATGCTTATCACGCCTATTTGACGACTAATTCTGATGGTTATCTATTCTTAGATGCCATTGTTAAGGAAAAAGAGACTTCCTTTAAACATTTCTATGAAACATTGGAAAGTAGTAAGGCCACGGTCTTACGTCATTTAAAGCCAATGAGAGGCTATTTAAAACGTTTTGGAGTACGAATAGCTTATGAACCAATGCGCTTTGTTGGTGATGAGGAATCGATTCGTCTGGCTATTGCGGCATTGTATTGGAATGCTACTAGGGGATATGTCTGGCCATTTGAAGATTTCACTCAAAAAACAGCTTTCAAAGTCGTAGATATTGCTTTGGATAAATATCGCCTAAAACCAACTAATTATATTACTAAGATGTTTTATGCTTATGTAGTTATGGCACATTTGTATCGAATTATTGCGGGCAATCATGTTCAAAATATGGATGCTTTGAATGTGATCAATTATCCATTCCCTAATATCTTTGAGAGTGCTGGTTCAATGCTTGAAGGTGATACTGGCAGTGAAAAAGTTCGTGAGCTAAAACGAGCTATCAAAGAAGATGTCAGTTATGAGGAGCAAATGTTCCAATCAGCTGACTTCTATATTCTCTTAATGTGTGTACCAGCCACTTTTGAAGTTTCTGAAGATTATTTGCAATCAGTTTCAAAACAATTAGTTCGCTACAATCCATTGTTTGCTAACTTCATTGATGATTTCTTGGAATTAATTCCAATTGATGTTGAGCAAACAATTTCAGACATGGCAATGTCACATAGTGAATTCTTGAGATATAAATATAATTTAACAACTTGTATCATTGGTGTTTTGGCATTAGATCATAACTATATTGAAATTTTAAATCTCTATTCTGGTTTTGGTGATGCAATTAGTAAGCTTAATGATGAAGGACTAGAGAGTAAGATCTATTCAACCGTTCAACATTTGATGTTGCGTGATAAATATCAATCATTAAATGGAAAAGCTAAACAGATTTCAGAGGCTATTTATGCGATTGCTTACCGTTTCTTCTCACTCTACAATAAGAATATTCAAGTTAAAGTATACTTAGAATTAGAATCATTCTTCTTAGTTTATTCTGATTTGTCAGTTACTTTACAATCACTCCCTTATGCAAAAATCGTTAGTGATCCAAAAGAAGCTGATATTATCGTGACGGCTAATAGTGCTAATCCACCAGAAGATCAAATGAATAAAGATGTATGTATCTATCGTTGGATGTATAACGGTGTAGATGGCCAAATGGGCGGCTTATTGAACTTGATTTATAAGATTTGGACTGAAGAAAAGGTCAGCGAAAATCCAAATCTTTAATGAAAAGAGTTGCAACTATTTTCATAATATATTATCATGAGAATTGTGCGATGAGTCGAGAGCCGTCGAATTTGGACGGCACTTAGAAGGTAGGATATCAAGCACCACTCACCGGATTGTGAGGGATATCTATAGAAACCTGATGTGAACAGGAATCTATTTGCTCAATTTGAGTACTACCAAAAAAACCATGGTTGATTTATACCATGGTTTTTTTTATAGAAAAAATTTATGTAAGAGGTGAAAGAATGCGAGCACAAAGAATATGGTTATTAATATTGAGTATTGCGTTTAACTTGGTGATGGGATTCATTTTGCCGGTCAATTCAATTTTTATTCATAAAAATTTAGGTGAGTCCTTGGTTACATCAGGATTTGCGTTGATGGTTTATTCTGCATTCATGATGGTTGGAAATGCTTTAGGTGGGATTCTGTTTGATCGATTTTCTAAGCGAGGGACAATGTATATTGGTTATGCCGTCTCAATCGTTTCACTTTTAGGAATGTCGTTCCATCATGTTTGGCCAAGTTATGCCATTATGCTGTTTACCTTAGGATTTGGAATGGGTCTGATTTATACTGGTGTTAACGCCTATACAGCTTTTGTAGCTGAACAGATGAGTAGTAATAGTCGAGTCATCTTTAATAATATGTATTTGGCTTCAAATATTGGTATTGCAGTCGGGTCTGCTGCAGTTGGTTTTATTTTCAAATGGAGTATCTTCTTTACTTTCTTTATTCCAATGTTACTTTTCGTTATTAGTACAATTATTTTACTTTTGAAAGCGAATGTTTTGGAGCATGTCTCGGAACATGAAGAATCTAATGAAGAAGTTACCAATTTTGAAGAGGAAGTCGATCCGAGAAGCATTATTGGTTCAGCAAGATTCAATTTAAATGTCTTTATTATTTGTGCCGCAATCTTTATCGTTTGGTTAGGTTACTCACAATGGGACAGTAATTTGTCAACTTACATGTTAAATAATGGTTATACAACTAGACAATTTGGGTTAGTCTTCACGATCAATGCTGGTTCACTTTTGATTATTCAACCAGTAATGAATCGCGTGATTTCCAAAATTTTCAAGTTACTGAAATTCCAAATTTTTATTGGAACAGTGATCATGGGATCATCATTCTTACTCTTGCCAGAAGCTAACTCTTATATGGCTTTTGTGGCTAGTATGTTAGTTTTGACGGTTGGAGAATCAATGGTCTTTCCAACTATTCCAGCGTTGTTGAGTAAGATGTCGACTAGTCGTAATCGAGGAACTTTCCAAAGTTTTTACAGTATTTTCGGTTCTCTGGGACGTGCTGTGGGACCTTATGCCGGAAGTTTGATCATTACTGCGATGTCATTTTCAACGTTATTTGTCGGAATTACAGTTTCAATGATTATTGTGGCATTCACAATGATAGGCGTTAAAGAATTAGTTTAAGTGAGGGAATATCATGATTGTGATTTTGGTATTGTTATTACTAGTCGTTCTAATTCTGAACGCCTTTTTTTTGTACATTCACCAGCGGGGTTCTAAAGCTTTGGGTGGCGAGGCACCTAAAGTTGCGATGGATGAAGGACTAGTAGAAAATACGGAAAAATTTTTACAGAAGAAAAAGATTCGAATGAGTATTCACTCGAGTTTTAATGGCAATCAATTAGTTGGTTGGTTTACGGATAATCAAAGTTCGACGACGGTTATCTTAGTGCACGGTTTTGGAGTTGATCATACTTCGTTAAATGTTCATGCTCAGTTGTTTGATAAATTAGGATTAAATGTTTTACAGATCGATAATCAAGCAGCCGGACAAAGTGAAGGTAAGTATCAAAGTTTCGGTGCTATTGAAAGTAGTGATGTCGTTGATTGGATCAAGCAAATTTTAAAGTTCAAGCCAAATAATAAAATAATTCTCTTTGGTGCATCCATGGGAGCAGCTACAGTTATGTTGACGACAAAATTTGACTTGCCTAAAAATGTTAAACTAATTATTGAAGATTCTGGCTACACAAGTGCCGCGGATATCTTGAGTTATCACTGTCAAAAAAGGTATCATATTAAAGGCAGATATTTGATTAAAGGGATTTCATTAGTAAGTAAAGTTCGGGCTGGTTTTTCTTATAAACAGGCGGATTGCGTGAAAGCACTGAGTCAAAATACACGTCCAGTTCTGTTTATGCATGGGCGTAATGATTTTACAGTACCATTTTTTATGCGTGAAAAGTTATTAACATGTGGAAAATTTCCGCGGATGTCTTATGAAAGTCAAGGAGTCCACATTAGAAGCTATTATGTAGATTCAAAAAAATATCAGGAAACTGTGGAAAAGTTTTTGAAAATGTATCTTTAGGAGAAAATAATGAAAATAAAAATTGCTGATTTTATCGAAAATATTCAGGAAGAAAAATTTAAGCAAACAAAACTTGATATTAGTAAGGATGATTTGCTTCAAGAAGATTTGTGGGCAATAAATACCGCTAAGGAACAAATGGAAAAAGATTTAGCCAATAATGAACTGTCACAAATCGTCATACATGTGGCAGATGCAGAATTTCCAATCGATTATTATTTAGAAAGTGGTGTGATCAATTTACCATTCGCTGATGCCAAAAAGGTGACACACTTTTTCGATGATGACGCTGAAGTAGCAACCAAAATTTATCTTTCAACTACTTGTGATTATTTAAATGCTTCAAAATTCCATATTGATTTAATTTCTGAAAATGAGCTTAAAAGTGATGAAATTAAGAACACAATGGCTATAATGAAAAGTAACTATGAAACTTCCCTAGAAAACTTTAATCATAAGGATGATGAGGAAGAGGAAAAGAAAGAGGAAAAATAATGAATTCAATGCTACTACTTTTAGTAATGGGAGTGGGAGCTGGAGTTTTAGGTGCAATTTTGGGAATTGGTGGCGGTATGATCATCACCCCAGTTTTGACAATTATGATGGGATTAGATATCAAGTACGCCATTGGTGCCAGTATCATCTCAGTTATTGCAACTAGTTCCGGTTCTACAATTGCTTATTTGAAAGACGATATGCTGAACCTTCGTGTCGCGATGTTTTTGGAAATTGCAACGACTGTTGGTGCAATTATGGGTGCCTTATTGGTAGGTGTCTTCTCAAGTAGTTTCTTGTATGTTTTGTTTGGCTTTTTCCTACTATATTCGACTTACAATATGGTTCGTAAATTGATGGATAAAAAAGGTGAAAATGTTTATACCGGATACGATCCGATTGTCGACAAATTCAAATTGGCTAGTACTTATTATGATAAATCTGAGAAAAAACAAGTTGATTATTCAATGAAAAATGTTCCTGGTGGATTTGTCATGATGTGGGCTGCTGGTCTTGCCAGTGGTTTATTAGGTATTGGTAGTGGTGCTTTCAAAGTTATCGCTATGGATACAATTATGAAGATGCCTTTGAAACCATCTAGTGCTACCAGTAATTTAATGATGGGTGTCACGGCTGCTGCCAGTGCCACTGTCTACTTTTTCAATGGTTCGATCCGTCCTGATATTGCAGCGCCACTTGCTATTGGTGTTTTAGCAGGTGCTACAATTGGTGCCCGTTTGATGCAAGTTTTGAAGCCAAGAATTATCAGAATGATTTTCATTCCAATCATTTTGTACATGGGAGTTCAAATGGCTCTTAAAGGATTTGGGGTGAACATCTAATGAATACACATGAAGAGACTAAGAAAGTCGAATTAATCATTGGTAAAATTCTCCGTATCGGCGTTATAACGTCTGCAATTGTCATTCTAATTGGTATGGGATTGTATTTTATGAGTGGCAGTGGTTATAATCCGGGAGATTATCCAACTAGATTTTCTGCAATTTTTGCTGGCTTAGCTGCTGGAAAGTCTTATGCAGTAATTATGTTGGGTGTTTTCTTATTGATTTTGACGCCAGTTTTGCGAGTGGTTGTCTCTATTTACGCTTTTTATAAAGAACATGATAAATTGTATGTCATTATCACGACAATAGTTTTAATAATTTTGATGTTTGCAATGTTCATGGGATATCGTAGCTAAAGAAAAAGAGCGGGACATAACAGGGTCATTCGAGCATTAAGGCAAATAGCACCGGGTAATCGTTCTTTGATTACCTGGTGCTATTTGTTTTAAGAAGAAATTGCTATGTTATGTTCCGCGTTTATGCTGCAAGTTTAGATGATATCCCAATCGCATCTTATTAATTATTCAAAAGAGTGTCTAAGATAGTCCATTGAATACTACCGGTATATTTTCCAGCGGGACTGATTTTCTTATTGGTAGATAAAAGGATACCAGTATCTTTAGCCCAATTTGAAGTAATGTCTTGGGTTTTAGTGTCATCAGTCATTTTGGGGGACTCAAAGATTGTGACCGGAGTACTTAGGTCTTGAAATTGACTATTTGAATTTTCACGGTAAATCAATTTGCCATCAAATGTTTGATTTTTAGTATTTATAAGAGGGGAAGCAGTCGCTTGAACAGCTCGATATGATCCTTTAACGCGGCTATCGATTATATTGACATTCCAATTATTGAATCGGGGAATCAACTGCCGACGACTACTGTAATTAATATTTTGAAATGAAATATTGTCTGAAATAAATCCAAATGATATAGTCCCACCGACTTGAATTTGTCGATTCAATGCGGGAGTTTCACCTAGATTATTAACTTGGGAATTATCCTTAACGTAGAACGAAATTGGAGTGATGTCATCGGCTAATTCGCTACTTTTAACGTGTAAAGTGAAATTGCCATCTTTATCGATTATATTTTCAATTGGGATGTAATCGCTAGAGCCAACCTTTTTATATACGGTTAGATTAGACAAGTTGACCTGACCTTGTCCTAAATAATCAACTTTACTGGGAATATAGACGTCTTGTTTCTTACTGATGTGAATTGTATTCTTAGTATCACTAGATAAAACAATTGTGCGAGGGTCGATCATAAATGATGGTGCTTCAGTATCAGTAATTAAATTATCACCACTAAAATGCCCGTGTGCTTGAGGAACTTTCAGAGTTGTCGTGCTAGTTGTCGCGGCATCACCGTGCAAAATAACGGTGGCATTATCTTTACCAAGACCTAAAGGACGATTGAGTTTAACCTCAATGACTTTTTGTTTAAAGGCGGTATCAGGAATGGTTTGTTTAGAACCATCTTTGTAAATAATTTCGCCACTGTGAAAAGCCATATTGTCGGGAGTAGTAATTTGAGCAACGATGTTTTTCCAACGTCTGGTATATCCAACGTAATTTAAATGGTACTTATAAGTTAGCTTATCTTTGGTATTAACGTGACTTCCCTCAGTAACTGTGGTGTTAGAGTTGTCATTCCAAATTTCTGGTTTAGCTTGAACGTCAACAAAAGAAGGTAGCGATTCAAAAATTAGTAGATTATTTTCAGTAAATTTTCCAGTTGCTCCAGTAAATCCCCAATAAATTCGACCATTCTTACTATGAAAAATTTTGGGATTGATACCTGTATGTGAAGTGATTGGTTCTTTTGGCGTACCATCAAGGTTTTTATCATCATAATAATAAGCTAGATCAGCCAAACCACCTTTTTGAAGTGCAACAGAAAAGTTAGACAAAATTATATTTTTTAAATTACTAAGGTATGTTCCCTGTATTCACGGGGGGACATACCTTTTGT
>NZ_JAYKTX010000022.1:0-6365 GCF_036913615.1 Companilactobacillus miaonis
TTGTGTTTTTGATTTTAGGTCTTGATCTCGTACAGTGGTGCCTCTTATATACCTCTTTTATAAACCTCTTTTAAACCTCTTTTAGACCCCTCTTGAACCTTACTCTCCCAAGGCTTATAGAAGTTTATCAAGTAGGTTTTGTCTGTTTATCAAGTAGGTTTTGTCTGTTTATCAAGTAGGTTTTGTCTGTTTATCAAGTAGGTTTTGTCTGTTTATCAAGTAGAACTATAAAGTTGACTACTTGATAAACATAATCTAAAATTAATTTGTAATCATTAGGAGGTACAGCATGGGAAATGAAATTATTAAATATGATCCAGAGTTAAATACCATTCCACTTCGAAAATTTACTCCAGTTGAAATGAATTTATTTTTTTCGATTATTTCTCGTATGCGTGATAAGAGTGATCAGACCATTCGTTTTACTTTTGATCAATTAAAAGAGCTAAGTGCTTATAAACCTACTGCAAATAACCGTTTTGAAGATGACATTCAGAGAACTTATGAAAAAATGATGGGATTACATTTTGGTAGACGAAGTAAAAGTGGATTAACTCGAGAGTTTTTTGTTTTGTTTACAGAATTTAAAATTGATGGAGATGCAGAAGAACCTTATGTAGACGTAAAAGTTTATGAACGTGCTTTACCCCTTTTAAACAAGCTTGAAAGTTGGGTTCGTTATGCGTTGGCAGAGTTTAGAGATTTAAAAAGTAGTTACGCAAAAACAATGTTTCGGTTACTAAAACAGTTCAGAACCACTGGATATGCTTATTTTTCTAAAGAAGACTTTTTTGAATTACTAGATATGCCCAAAAGTTACTGGAATAGTCCCTCTAACGTCGATAAATTTGTTATAAAACCCATTAAAGAAGAATTAACTCCTTTGTTTAGAGGATTAACGGTTAGAAAAAAATATGGTAAAGGGCGTGGGAAACCAGTTATTGGCTATTCGTTTACCTGGAAACCAGAAAAGAAAGATGCCAATGATTTCTCACAAGGCCAATTACAAGATGAGCGTCAAAAGCTTTTTAATATTCAGCATAATGGTGAATTAACAGAGCAGGAAAAATGGCGTGCGACAGATAAAGTTAAAGGTCTACCACTAGGCTCAACTGAAAAACAGATTTTAGCCGAACGACAGATTGAGCATGATAAAAAAATAAGAGATCAGACAAGACAAGAAATGCTTGCTGAACTCCGAAAGGGGTTTGGAAATCATGCCTAAAACAATTAAAGAACTTGCTAATGAATTGAAAGTCTCCAAACAGACTATTCAATATCACTACCAAAGACTACCAACAAAGAACCGACAAAAAGATAGTCAAGGCACAAACATGATTAGCCCTACAGCTGAAAGGATTATTAGAGATAAGGTAGCAAAGCCTTTGGTAGCAAATAACCAACAAACAGGTAGCAAAGAAAGCAATGAGCTAATCGCTACTCTAAGAAGAGAAGTAACAGATTTAAAGTCTCAACGTGACAAACAGCTTGCTACCAAAGACCGACAAATAGATCATCTAACAAAATTAATAGATCAGCAACAACAACTGCAATTAACAACTGTAGAAGAAAATAGAGAGTTAAAAGCCCATATTCAAAAAATAAGTGGCTTACTTGAACCTTCTGGGCCATTTCAGAAACGACAAAATAATGCCTCAGAAGAGGACGTGTATAAAAATAAAAGCAATAAAAATTGGTGGCATTTTTGGTAAAGTTTTCTTGATTTTAGCAAAAACGTTATATTGTCAAGAGCGGCGATAAAATAGACTTTATGGATGTTTCTTCTCAAAACCTTGAATTGTATTCATCAGGAATACATAAACTTCGTTCAAATTTATTAAATTGTTTTCCAGAAAATAATTATGATGTTTTTATATCATACTTTCACAATGACGTGTTGATTGCTAAGAGAGTAGCTTGTTGGTTAAAAACTGAGTTTGGTATCGATGACTTTATCGATTCAACCATTTAGGTTTCCAAAGAAGCCGTTTTCCCCACTTTTAGGGAAAGCCCTCATGAGAGAGCCGGAACGGCTTAATACTTGTCAGGCTTAAGGTGTATATAATGCTGTCTGGAAATACTAGCTTGTTTTTTTATACGAGTTGTCCATAGTTGAGTCTTGGGGGGGCAATATGAAATTTCAAGAAAAGATTAAAGCGTTGAGATTAGAAGCCAAAATGACCCAGGATGATATGGGAAAATCTTTATTAGTTTCGCGTAAAACTGTTTCTAGTTGGGAAAATGGCCGAAATTATCCAGATATTAATACATTGGTTAAAATCAGTGATGTTTTTTCAATATCGTTAGATATTTTGCTAAGGGAGGACAAAGTAATGACTGACAAGTTGAGTGAAATTTCCAAATTGAGTAAGAAAAGCCTTAGGATATTTAAGATTAGTTATGGGTTTATGATGGTTCTTACTGTTTTATCTTATATATCGAGTATGACACGTTTTAATCTACGTAATGGGTGGTTAGCTATGCTTTATGTGGTTAGTGTAGCTATTTGTCTAACACATTTTCCCTTAACTGGACATCAATTAAGGGAATGGTTTGGTTCGTTTGATCATTTATTATTGTTCGTATTTATTTTAATTGGTACTGGGTACCTAGCGTTACACATTTCTTTCGTAGTGCCTGGTGAGTCTGTCCCTTACTTGACGGGTACTATTATAGGAGCGTTTATTGGCAGCTTAATTCGGGTTGTATCAGTTATGGCTATTGTTGTATTTAGTCCCGATAAAGTACTAAAAATGACAGCTACCGGTCTTGAGTGATTAAGTTTACATTTCTTTATTTTTATCGTCTTGATCCAACTTGTTTTACTACTATTTGTTAAGCGTAGAAAGTAAAACTAAATTATAGGGTCTATAATTATCAAATAACCCCTCAAAAACATTGAAAGAATAGCCCCCAATATCTATAATTTAGATATTGGGGGCTATTTTGATTTATTTTTTTATAAGTACCCCTAACCTATAGCTATTGATTCAAGATTTCATGGGAGCCAGTTGCAACCAATAACAAAATCAATTCATCATGATCTAGCTGATAAATAACAATCCAGTTGTCATAATTTTTACCATAGTTTCCATATCTGGCAGGGTGAAATTCACGATAGCCACGCCAATTTCCTTTTAATGCATGATCTTTAATCTGTTTCAAAATAAGTACATCTTGTTCAACAATTGCTTCTAAGCAAGGCTTCAAGACAGTTATTGGGAAATGTTTTTTGACTAGTTTTTTTAATTCACGTTCAAAAGATTTGGTCTGTTTAATTTGCATCTAACTTATCGATCCAATCTTCAAAGTCAGTCAATGAACCAATGTTTTTGACCTGCCCTGTTTCTGCTTCTTTTTTAGCGGCTAAGGCTTCCGGAGAATCTAAAAAGCTGACTAATCGAACTTCATTATTGGCCGCTTTAACTAACGATAAGCGTATATACTCAGAAACGGTTAGCCCTTGTTTTGCTAGATTAGCTTTAGCCCGTTCACTAATGTCAGGTGTTACACGAGTTGAAATTGTCTTGTTTTTAATAATAGTATTACTCATTCTAATCCGCCTCCTTTAAGTTTACCATCGTACTACATTATAATATTCGATTTTTAGGTTTTCTGCAACTAAATTAATTTTAAAGTAAAGGAACTAACAGCTTATGCAACAAGTTGTCTTACCCATCAAAGATTCAAACGTTCTTAAAGAGGTTCAAGATACGTTACTCAATAACTTTAAGAAGCTGTTTAGTATCTTTGATTTTGACCAAATAATTTGATAAAAAAAGGAGTGAGCGAAGCCCACGCTCACATTTAACTGCGCCTCCCGTTGGTCGTTGCTAAAATCAAGCCCACGGTTAGGAAACTTCGGTCACACCCTCAGGCAGAATTAAATAGCGTTAATAGCTGATCTGGCCCTTTCTATTGTTCTAACTGTCGTTATTTTGAAATCAAGCATACTACATCAAATCATGCTATAGCACTAACAGTAAGATAAATCAGAAAATCAAAATATCAGTTAAAACGATGATGTGGCTAAAACGTAATTTAATTGCTAGAAGGAACAAATGAGATATTAAAGATAAAAAGGCTGACACCTGTTTAAGGGTGTCAGCCTTTTTATCTTTAATATCTCTAATTAGTGGTATGGTCTTTCTAGCGACCACCAAATCCACTAAAACCACCAAAAATCATTCCAATACCACTACCCGTTGTACTAGTTTGATATTTATCTGAGATAAGATTCAAATAGATAACTTTAACTTTTGGGGATAGGGCAGATTTTATCGCTAGGGGCGTTAGAAAAAATTGTAAATCACTTAAAATTTTTGGCAAATATTTTTTGTCTTTTAAAGATTGTTCTGCTTCCAGTAAAAATGGTTTTTCTTCAGTAGTTGGTGCATCAGCTAAAGCATTTTGTATATCAGTAAGTAATTTCACTTCAGTAGGTATTCGTTTTGTGTTGTTTTTAAAAAAGCTCATTAGATGACACCTCCTTATTTTTCATGTCCTGATTTCCATGAACCGCCAAGTACAACCATTTTTAAGGACATAGAGCATGGCACAGAAGATATCATAAGGATCAATGTGTTTTGGGTGAGTTCGTTTTCTTGAAGCTTCCAGATCCTGGCGGATCAAATCGAATTGTTGCCGAGAAATATCGCTTTGGTAATGATGACTAAAATGTTGCATATGATTACCAACTTTTTTGACAGTAGTTTATCAAATTATTTGGTCAAAATCAAAGATACTAAACAGCTTCTTAAGCTGGCCGACGTAACTATACGATTTTTCAAGTTGGTAAAGCGACGCTACTGCGAGTGAGTGAAGTTATGGGTTTAAAACAGACCGATATTTTTAATCTGGACGGTTCTATTAAACAAAATGCGTTCATTCATGATCGAAAAACTGGTAAGCCTAATACCTTGTACCTTAAACCAGTTCAAACAGAACTCTTATTGTATCGTCAATGGCTGCTTGATCATAAACTAGCATCTGAATGGCTCTTTCCTTCCATTCAACACCCAGATCGCCATATCACTGAAAAACAGTTCTACAAAATTATGAGTAGGGTTGGCGATCTGTTAGGAATTAATTATCTAGGTACTCATACGATGCGCAAAACTGGGGCTTATCGTGTTTACACGCAATCAAATTACAATATTGGCCTAGTCATGCACTTACTAAATCACTCAAGTGAAGCCATGACTTTAGCTTATTTAGGCTTGAATCAAGCAAGTACAGAAAACATGTTGAACCAAATTGATTTTGGGTAAATTGGTTTGATTTTGTTGTCGCCAACGGCGACTTCTGATACAGGTTTTTAATGGGTCTAGCACAACATAGAATAAATTCTATGTGTAAGTGCGCATTAAACTCATTTCATTCCGTTTAATGACGCTAAAAAATAGCTAACTTGATCATTGAAATAAAGGTTGTTTTTTAGTTCAATGCGCACTTATACACAACAACTAAAGTTGATTGTGCTTATACTAAAAAAAGTTGTATTAGATTTCGCTGCGCTCAAACAAATCTTTTTAATTGCTTTACACCGTTTTTCTTTCTAAACTTAATTACCATCTTTGAATAACTAACTATAAAAAGATGCCTTTAATTTAAACCTGAAATAATTAGCTAATGTTAGGAGTAACTCAGATGGACGAAAAAAAAGTATTAAAGCCAATTGATGAAATGCTTGCTGATCCTTGGCAAGTTGATATTCAAGAATTGTTTGAAGCTTTTGTTCATGAACCTGATGAGATCAAACAGAATTTGTATAATTCCTTGTACACTTACATTTTGCAAAAAAGACAAGAAGATATTATTAATCGACCAGGATTTGTAATTTAGCCCTCTAAAAGCTCACTGAGGGCTTTTTATTTTGTTTTGGCATAAATTATATGTAAATATGCTTAAAACTGCTGAGAATTGAAAATAAAGGCCTTAAAAGGGACATAGCAGTTAAATTCTTATTATGTTTTAGAAAAGCTAACTGTTTGCTGTCAATGGTAGCGGACGAGCAAAGCGTGGGAGCATAAGGAATTGACAGCTCTAAACCAGTCTTAACACTGAATTGGCGAAAGCCAAAGTTTCTATAAAACTTTGCTTTCCTGCCTAACGGCGAGTGAAAAAACGGTCAAGCTGTTTCAGCTTGACGGGGTGCGGGGCGTCAGCGCCCGTATAAATGTGGCTTGCCACACCTTTTTAGGCAACGAACGAAGTGAGGCGCAAAGAGCGTAGCGAATGGAGTTTAATGTGAGCCGGTTTTTGGCTCACTCCTTTGTGTTTTTGATTTTAGGTCTTGATCTCGTACAGTGGTGCCTCTTATATACCTCTTTTATAAACCTCTTTTAAACCTCTTTTAGACCCCT
>NZ_JAYKTX010000023.1:1425-4672 GCF_036913615.1 Companilactobacillus miaonis
AAACTCGTACCTTGAAAACTGGATATTAAGAATTAATGAATTAAAAGAAACACCGAAAACTGCGCGGCGATCTTTGATCGCCAGCTGTAACTTTTATGTTATGGCAAATTGATTTAAATTACTTTTGTAATTTATTAGGTTAAGTTATAAAGGGCGCACGGTGGATGCCTAGGCACTAGGAGCCGATGAAGGACGTAACTAACGACGATACGCCTCGGGGAGCTGTAAGTAAGCTTTGATCCGGGGATCTCCGAATGGGGGAACCCAAATATCGTAATGGATATTTACTTGTCTGTGAATACATAGCAGTCAAGAGGAACACGCAATGAACTGAAACATCTAAGTAGTTGCAGGAAGAGAAAGAAAATTCGATTCCCTGAGTAGCGGCGAGCGAAACGGGAATAGCCCAAACTAAAGAGCTTGCTCTTTAGGGTTGTAGGACTGATGTTGTGAGAACAAAAGGTTGAGATAATCGAACAGTTTGGAAAAGCTGGCCAAAGAGAGTGAAAGCCTCGTAAATGAAATCAATGCCACTCCATTCAGTATCCTGAGTACGGCGGAACACGAGAAACTCCGTCGGAATCCGGGAGGACCATCTCCCAAGGCTAAATACTCCCTAGTGACCGATAGTGAACCAGTACCGTGAGGGAAAGGTGAAAAGTACCCCGGAAGGGGAGTGAAATAGATCCTGAAACCGTGTGCCTACAAGTAGTCAGAGCCCGTTAATGGGTGATGGCGTGCCTTTTGTAGAATGAACCGGCGAGTTACGTTAACATGCAAGGTTAAGATGAAAAGTCGGAGCCGTAGCGAAAGCGAGTCTGAATAGGGCGCTCTAGTATGTTGATGTAGACCCGAAACCAAGTGACCTACCCATGACCAGGTTGAAGATGTGGTAAAACGCATTGGAGGACCGAACTCGTGTATGTTGAAAAATGCTGAGATGAGTTGTGGGTAGCGGTGAAATTCCAAACGAACTTGGAGATAGCTGGTTCTCTCCGAAATAGCTTTAGGGTTAGCCTCGGGGATTAGGATCGTGGAGGTAGAGCACTGTTTGGACTAGGGGCCCGTCTTGGGTTACTGAATTCAGATAAACTCCGAATACCATTGATCTATACCCGGGAGTCAGACGATGAGTGATAAGATCCACCGTCGAAAGGGAAACAGCCCAGATCACCAGTTAAGGTCCCAAAATTCATGCTAAGTGGAAAAGGATGTGGAAACGCATAGACAACTAGGATGTTGGCTTAGAAGCAGCCATTCATTCAAAGAGTGCGTAATAGCTCACTAGTCGAGTGATTCTGCGCCGAAAATGTACCGGGGCTAAGCATGATACCGAAACTGTGGATGCATCGTAAGATGTGTGGTAGGAGAGCGTTGTAAGAGCTTTGAAGCTGTACCGTGAGGAGCAGTGGAGTTCTTAGAAGTGAGAATGCCGGTATGAGTAACGAAAGACCAGTGAGAATCTGGTCGGCCGCAAGACTAAGGTTTCCTGGGGAAGGCTCGTCCTCCCAGGGTTAGTCGGGGCCTAAGATGAGACCGAAAGGTGTAATCGATGGATAACAGGTTGATATTCCTGTACTAGTTTATTTTGTTTGAACGATGGAAGGACGCAGGAGGATGATGTGTGCACGCTGATGGATATGCGTGTCCAAGCAGTTAGTCTTGAGTTGAGTCAAATGCTTAACTCTTTAAGGATAAGCTGTGATGGGGAGTGAAATTTTAGTAGCGAAGCACAGTAACTCACACTGCCAAGAAAAGTTCCTAGTTAGAAATAAACTACCCGTACCGCAAACCGACACAGGTAGTCGAGGAGAGTATCCTAAGGTCAGCGAGTGAACTCTCGTTAAGGAACTCGGCAAAATGACCCCGTAACTTCGGGAGAAGGGGTGCTGGTGTAACAGCCAGCCGCAGTGAATAGGCCCAAACAACTGTTTATCAAAAACACAGGTCTATGCTAAATCGTAAGATGACGTATATGGGCTGACGCCTGCCCGGTGCTGGAAGGTTAAGAGGATCAGTTAGCTTTTGCGAAGCTGAGAATTGAAGCCCCAGTAAACGGCGGCCGTAACTATAACGGTCCTAAGGTAGCGAAATTCCTTGTCGGGTAAGTTCCGACCCGCACGAAAGGCGTAATGATTTGGGCACTGTCTCAACGAGAGACTCGGTGAAATTATAATACCCGTGAAGATGCGGGTTACCCGCGACAGGACGGAAAGACCCCATGGAGCTTTACTGTAGCTTGATATTGAGTTTTTGTGTGACATGTACAGGATAGGTAGGAGCCGTTGATATCGGAACGCTAGTTTCGATGGAGGCATTGGTGGGATACTACCCTTGTTATATGAAAACTCTAACCTACATCGTTTATCGCGATGAGGGACAGTGTCTGGTGGGCAGTTTGACTGGGGCGGTCGCCTCCTAAAATGTAACGGAGGCGCTCAAAGGTTCGCTCAGAATGGTTGGAAATCATTCGTAGAATGTAAAGGCATAAGCGAGCTTGACTGCGAGACTGACAAGTCGAGCAGGGACGAAAGTCGGACTTAGTGATCCGGTGGTACCATATGGAAGGGCCATCGCTCAACGGATAAAAGCTACCCTGGGGATAACAGGCTTATCTCCCCCAAGAGTTCACATCGACGGGGAGGTTTGGCACCTCGATGTCGGCTCATCGCATCCTGGGGCTGTAGTCGGTCCCAAGGGTTGGGCTGTTCGCCCATTAAAGCGGTACGCGAGCTGGGTTCAGAACGTCGTGAGACAGTTCGGTCCCTATCCGTCGCGGGCGTAGGAAATTTGAGAGGAGCTGTCCTTAGTACGAGAGGACCGGGATGGACATACCTCTGGTGTACCAGTTGTGCCGCCAGGCGCATCGCTGGGTAGCTACGTATGGACAGGATAAACGCTGAAAGCATCTAAGTGTGAAGCCTCCCTCGAGATGAGATTTCCCATTCCTTTATGGAAGTAAGATCCGTTAAAGATGATGACGTAGATAGGCTGCGGGTGGAAGAGTAGCGATACTTGGAGCTGAGCAGTACTAATAGATCGAGGACTTAACCGAGAAAGAGTTCACAGTTTGAAGTGATTCATGATTCATATTCTTAATATCTAGTTTTGAAGGTACGAGTAAAAATAGTGTAGTGACGATAGCAAGAAGGATACACCTGTTCCCATGCCGAACACAGAAGTTAAGCTTCTTCACGTCGAAAGTAGTTGGTGGGAAACTACCCGCGAGGATAGATAGTCGCTACGC